>DATHTZ010000468.1:0-1901 GCA_035462675.1 Nitrospiraceae bacterium
CCCCTCCACGATCACGCCGACCAACCATTTTTCTCCCGCGTCTGGATGCGCACAGAGCAGCCCCAACATGGGCGCGAGGCTCTTCTCTGCCCACCGCTTCACGTCTTCGATCTTCTGCACCGATTTCGCGATCTCCAACCGCGCCCGCTGCATCCCCTCGGTTAGAAGCTTCCACCAGTCCAGCAACGGGGCGTAGTAGCGATCCTTCGGGTCATCGGCCCTGGTACAGTCACGGAAATCCAAGGCGCTACGAAACACCCCGACGATGTACTTCTGAAACTGATCTTGATCGAGCCCGGACAACGCCATCCCGACCGCATCGGCACGTTCCGATTTCCATTCCATCTCCCAGCGGATCCAGGGGCCCTCAACCGGCTTCTCTTTCGCCCGCTGTTCCGCCGCCTTATCGTAGATACGGAGATACGTGTCCGACTGACGGGAGCCCATGCACAAGGTTTGGCCGGTATCCAGGCCCGAGCCTACATCTAGCCCAGAAATCAGACGTGACTGACGGAAGTGTGAAACACAATTGCCAGCCTTCACCGCTGCATAGATCCGATCGACATCGATCACCCCATTCCGGTCATCCAAGGCCACGTCAATGCGCCCGAAATGGCCTTGCTGCTCGAACACCCACGTCGCCACCTCGTGAAATTTTTGATAGGTCCAGTCACTGATGAGCTCTTGTGAGAGATCCACATGCACTTCACGAGGAGCCCAGCTCGCACCGGTGCCAATCCGGCCTAACCCACCGGCATTCCCACGGGATAACCAGCCTTGTCGGTAGCCCAGGAAACCCTTCTTATCCTTGATCCATTCCCCGCCGATTCGTGACATGACCTCATCTGCCGTCGAGTTAGGTACCGTGAAACGAAACCAGCCGAGTACACAGGTCCATATACTCATGTGATCCTCCATTAGGAACCGTGGAAATTCCGCCCCCGTTTTACCGAACGGGGGCTTTTCGTCGTGGCGCGCCGCCGGCTGGCGCCGGCGATCGCGCCCTGCTCGCGAGATGCGACCACTCTCAAACTTGGGCGAACTGCCTCCTGCTGCACCACCCGTCTCACTTGTTCCAGGTCGAACCGCACCATATGGCGGAAGCGAACCATCGGGATCTCCCCATTGCGATACGCACGCCGAACCGTTTTCAGGCTGACCTGAAGGAGGGTGGCGAGTTCCTTTGCCGTGAGCCAAGATTTCTTCATGCGATTCCTCTTGAGAGAAGCAAGCAGCATGGCGGAGACCATACCGGGGTAATTATTTCGTGGAAAGAGACCCTACGGGAGACAGGCGAGGTCAGGAGGGGACACCGGGGGACAGATTTTCCTTAAGCCTCTCACGACGCGGATCACATCTGACAGTATCGGCTCCATTCGACATAGATAATGAATGCGAAATGTCTTTAATCAGGAACGCCGCGCCAGATGCAAGGATTCGTGCGTGAGAAGAAATGACGTGTCGAGAAGAGCGGAAAAAGAATGGGCGTTAACGAGCGTCAATGCATATGAAAAAGATGAAATGGAGAGCACTTTTCAGAAGTTTTTTCTCAACAGAGCCACAAAACCTTTTGCGTAGAGCCGTTGGACTACGAATGATAAGTGGAGCTCTTACAACTAGAAGGAATTGAGTGCCGAAGGTATGCAAGAAGGACGAGCTGGAGCCTATCTGGCTGTCGAGCGCGCACAGTGGAAAAATTGTGCAAGAAGGTGTGTTCTCCACGCCAATCCCAGAAGGATCGTATATAAGTGACGGGGATGAGTGATTCCATTTCCAGGGCCACTCCTTAGTTAGAGTGCTTTCTCGTGGGCAAAGGGGTATTCTGCGGCGACAATTGAGGCCGGGATGCGCTTTTGTTTCCTTGTCAGAAATGTTCGACGAATGAAAGAAGCCGCCGCCCG
>DATHTZ010000469.1:0-11327 GCA_035462675.1 Nitrospiraceae bacterium
CCTCCGATACGCCCCACCGAATTGATGTCGCCAAGTTTTGCCACACCGACCACCAGTGTCGTGAACACCAGTGGGGCGATGATCATCTTAATCAGCCGAAGAAAAATATCCGCGACAAGGGAAAACGGCTCGACTTTCTTATCGCGCGCAGCCAATACGGCAGTGTGTTGTTTGGACAGATCTTCTTGTTTCTGCTCCAATTGGAGACGCGCGCTGCTATCAGCTGCCAGAGATAATTGATCTGTTATCTCTTGGACACTTCGTTCGATGGCTTGCAGGGATGTATGTTCATCTGCCAGATAGGTCGTGTGTAACACGACGCCCAACACGATACCGGCAAGGAGGCTGACGAGAATATAGAGCGGGAGTCTGTGTTTCATTGTAGGGGTATTCGATGATTCCATAGGAAGTCGTACCGATTGTGGGACACCAACCTGGCTGTGCTATCTCAAGGCGACGTTTCTGTGCAGGCTCGACAAGGGGTTCCCCGCGATATCCTGATGCATGTCATTCTGAACAATGATAGGGCTCACAATCAGCCAACGTGCGGGCTTGGTCACAGTGCCATCTTCGTTTCGTGGCGCACTGTATCATGAAGGAAGCAACGGGGTCGGAAGTCTTTTTCATGACCCTCTCAGCTGTCCGAGGGCGATGTAGATGTGTTCTCTCTTGTGCGCGGGTCTGTCTGCTCTCTCTCGCTCATCGAACCACTCAAGCCAGATAGACCAGATGGACGAGATGAACCAGAGAGATTAGATTACACCAGGTTCATACGCTGCGAACTGGCTTACGGAGCCGGTTTGTGGTGGGGGCTAAAACGAGGCAACCAATGCTTGGACAAGGCAAAATAGACTCATCGCGAAAGAGCCGTAGGCCGTGAGATAGGCAAAGCTACGAACATGTTTGGGACCCCAAATCATCTTGACCACTGTGGGAAAGTAGATCACCGATGTCCATTCTGGTGGATCTGTGATCCAGCGCCACTGCTGTCTGAGTCCGTAGGCCAACACTGCGCCATACACGACGCCACCTGCGCAGACTAAAATTTCCATAATTTCGACGGAGCGAGCTTCTTCCATTCTGCTTCTCTCAACACTGACGAAATCAGCTCATTCTACGTTTTCTGGCTTGGCGGGTCTATGGATGCGCTGTGGAGTGAAGGACTCGGTGCAGTGAATGGTTAGGCGTAAGGGGTGAGGCAATGAAGGCTAAGGGGCGCAGAACAGTGAGGGATAAGTGGTAGGAAGCGGATGGACATCGAACGCCGGGCCGCCACGCGCCGCGGAATGGGTTCTGGGCGTCCGGGTTCTTCTCGGAAATTAAGAACATCCCTGTGTATTCTCTGCGGTGCTACGGCGACCTGGCAAGTCAGCGACCGGCTCGCGCCGCGACGGCGAAGTGAAGGAAGTAGCGGTCCAGGCCAGCCAGATCGCTACCATACGCGGAACCCCCTGCCATCGCATCACAGAGGAACTCGCGCACCCGTGTGAGTTCTTTCCTGCGGCCTTTCCAACGGGTATCCCCGATCGTCAGGTCGAGCAGCTCCAATGCGCGGATAAATGCCTTTTCAGAAAGAGCGGCATCTTTGCCCTGCCAACGATGCGCGCGCGCCACATCGCTTCCCACATTCGCCAGCTGTTCCACCAGCGGCATGGTTTGCCACTGGCCGGCCGCGAGATTCGCATGGACATGTGACATGGCGTTTACGCTTTGACCAATCGATTGACGAGTGAGGTGATTGCATCACGGATCTCGGCGCTCTCGACGTACCGGGAACGATTCCCACCAGATGGGCGCACATTAATCATGGAGTCGAACTCGATCCATTCCAGAACCAGGCGCTCCGGGTAAAGGTTGATTCCCCACAAGTTTTTTTGTACAGACCCCTGATCGAGGAGCATCGCTTCCTCGTCCGAATGGAGTTCTCCGCCGATCGCCATTATAGCCTTGTCCACATCGACGACCGCCTTCACCATATCTCCGAACTGCTGCTTCGCCATGTCGATCAGCACGTGTCGGGTCACGGCATCCCGAATGATTGTGATGTCCATTCTGTCGCTATCTCCGCCCTGGGAGGAATCAGTATGCACGATTGCGGATTCTGCCTAGATCTGTCAACAGAAATTTTGGACAGAGAACATGGAATATCTGGATGTGTGGTCTTTCCGTTCGTGATTGACAAAGCAGCGACGGCGAGATGTGTGAATCTCGTGTAAGGGAGGTGAATAGTACGGAGTAAGGGGTAAGCGAGGAGGAAGGCGCCGGACCGCCATGCGCCGCGAAATGTTGAGTTAGAAAGACTCCCAACGACTCTGTTTCTCCCCCGTGACGCCGTTTTCATTCGCCGCTCGTCCTCTATGAATCAGTTCAATACTGTGTAGCGACGGACATCCGGCCCCGCGGCAATCAGTTCCGGCAAGTGTCGCAGCGCATCCGAGATGTGTGGTGTTGCAAAATGGGATTGCTCTGCTGCGGCACTCGTCCATTCTTCGATAAACGTAAAGTCGGTCGGGTTTGCTCGGTTCTGCAGCAGTTGGTAGCTGAATCACCCGGACTCTCTGCGGGTTGGCTCGACAACCTCCATGAGTATGGTCCGAACTTGCTCCACGTTGTCGGCCTTGGCCGCGCCGGGGGCGATTACTCTCAATGGCGTACTCAGCATCGTGTCGTTCCCCTTAGTGGAGAATTCAAACAAACCGTGCGCGTTCGTTGGGGGTAGGGACGCGGCATGTTTCAGCTTTGCCCATCCATTTATACCGATGGCGCGCAACAACCTCGTAGATGGCATCACGAAGGGGGCGTGGAACGACGATGAAGAGGTAGAATAATGGCCAGAGACCAGATAAGTGTCTCACGATTCTGAGGGCAGCCGTGGATTTGGTGAAGATGCGAGCTTGCTCCAGGAGTAGAAAGGTCTCAAAGTTTTCGGTGGAAAGTTGAAGGTCTTGTAGGATCTGTTGCGCGTGTTCAGATTGAAGCGTTCCAAACTTAAACTTCCCATGGGGATCGTGATCGATCGTAAAGTTCACCCAGACGTTACACCAATTGCAGACTCCATCAAAAACAATGACCCGCTCATGTCTGGCCCACTCATGGGATTTTGGATCCAGCTCGCGTTTCATTCGCCAGGTCTCTTGTGCAATGGACAGGTGATTTCGTCCTTCATGGGTTGCAATCAAGTGTATCAGAAGAAAGAAGTAGAGACATTGTACTTTCTTGAAGCTGTTTGTGCTATGGCAGTGTGGTGTAGGGAGATGTAGGGACGAGAAGAGCGCCGGACCGCCACGCGGAATGTTGAGTCGAAAAAAGACTCCTGAGACACTCTTGTCAAAAATAACTTTTCGATAATTGGATCTTGGACAGTATCTGATCGGAACGCCTCCACCGGCGGAAAGTTCTGCTCGAGAACCATTGGAGGAACTGACAGCACCGCACCGATCACGATGAACATGGATGACGTGAACAACTGGTTCATGTGTATGTCCCCTCCATAGGCGTGAGCAAAAGGCACGCTCACGTGCGCCAGCATAATGACGGCAGAAAGGGGGTCTACGCCATTCTTGTCAAGGGCTCACGGCACTCCGGAGTGTTGTGAGAGAGGACTCAGAGAGAAGCAGCCTGTCTGCCACGCGCTGGCGAAGTTGTCTCAGCAATTAGGGATGGCTAGTCTACTGCAAAGTCGGAGGCGTATCCATCCCTCCGGAGGCGATTGGCGCATTTCCTTCAGCACGACTATTCACTACAGTGCAGACTCTTCGATTATTCGCGCCGGCGTCGGAGACCAGAAATACAACAACAGGAACGATTCTTAAGTCAACCGTCCGTGATACCGGGGTAGAACCCAACTGAAATGCTCTCCGATGGGTGAACACGCCGGACGTATAGAGATACAGGGCCACGACCACCAGCGGTATCAGAAACATAGCGGCGACAATGATTATCGTGGTCGTCACCTCATCCAGCCTTTCTCCGTTCGTTTGGCTCTGGCGAGCCTGGCGAAGGCTGTTTCAACCATATCAATAAGCTAAACTCATCGCACACAGGAGTCAACGCCGGGCTTCATGCGGGGAAACGCGCTCGCCCTACAAAGCGAGCCGCGGGTACGCCCACCAGGCGAACCAGCTTTCCGCCACGCGCCGCGAGATGGTTCCCGCACAGTCACATTTCTATCTGCTCTTTCCTTTCATGGGCTTGGTTCGAGCAGATTTCATTCGCGGGCGGCGAGGGGAGGACTCGACAACCCACCGCATGCCCTTGCGCTGGAGAACGGCGAGAGGAATGAGTGCGCTGTGCTCGCTCTGTGAGGGGAGGATGGGCTGAGGCCCCGAGCGCCGTCCTCTCGGGATTGGGGTAAAGGTGACTTCATAGCCCTCTTCTATCCTGGCGTACTCAGCCGGGCTTCCCTCGTTCGTTGCTTCGTTTCTTAGGGAGGGAGTCGGGTTAGCCTCAGTCTCGGCATAGCCTAGACAGACGAGCAGCCGATCACTCTTCGCGGGCAAGGCGCATTCAACTGTCGAGGGCACGCAAATCTCTCTCCCCAAGCGATCAATCGCAAAGCCAGAGCTGATGTATAGAGCCTTGCCTGCGTCCCGTGTCTTGACGGACAATCCCGAAACGATTCCCACACCATGCGTGTGGAGATTCCTGAATTGTTGCTTGTCTCGCAGGTAGTCCTGTTCAGCCTCAAAATCACTCGCCGTTAAGAGCCGCCCATGGAAATATCGATTCCGCGAAAACACCATCCGACGAATCATCATGCACAGCCCTCCTTGATAGGAAAAGAAAACAGAGACGCGTGAACGGCCTATAGCGCGTCGCGTTCAACCTCTTGCAGGTAGATAAACTCTGGCGATTTTACACCAGCCGTTCTCCTGATCTCGACCAACTCCGGGGACTCGAAGAACCGACGGGCGTTGTCCAGCGAAGACCATTCTGAGAAATGGACGACGTTGTTGGCGTCGGTGTCGTATCGCAGTAACTGATAGCTGGTTTCCCCGGCACGTTTCCTGATGTCTGCCGCTTGATCAAAAACAACCTTCCATGCCGGATAGGTCTCAACTTGATGAATGATCAACACGTGTGGCATACGAACTCCGCTCACCGTCACCGAAATAGCTCGAACAAGTAATTCTGTCGCGGGCCAGTCTACTGTAAAGGCGTAGGCGTATCCAACACTTCGGAAGCGATGTGGAAGCCTTGTGTGAGGGGAGGGACAGAACGTTCAATGTTCAATGTTGAATGGTGAATGTGGAATGAGAGAAGCAGCGAACAAAGACTCCTGACCGTCTAGCTGATGCGCGGGGCTGTCTGGTCTATTTCGTTCGTCGAACCAAATAAATGAGACAGACCGAAAAAGCCAGATGACCCAGCTCCTCGCCACGCGCCGCGAAATGGTTCTGGGCACATTCTCTTTCTCTGGCAACCTCCGCCGGGGTCATCATGTTGGCCAGAGCATCGGTTGACGGCAGTTTCGGGTGGGCGTAACATCACCGCCTGACCGTTCCGATCACATCCGCGTGGGAGGAGGCTCTCGTGGAAAACCAAGTCGAAGATCAGCCGGTCCTCAATCATATTCAGCGCCTTGTCGCAGAGGAACACCAATTACACGAGCAAAGGGCGCACCCCAAAGCTGATCGTAAGCGACTCGCGCAAGTCCAGGTCGAACTGGATCAGTGCTGGGACCTCTTGCGCCAGCGACGTGCCCTTCGCGACGTCGGGCTTGATCCGGACGAAGCGGAAGTTCGCCCGCCGCAGGTCGTCGAGAATTATGAGCAGTAGGGATTCGTCGTCAGCGAATGGCCGATAGCCCGTGCGTGCCGCTCCTCACATGCGGTTGTCTCACCAGAGTGGCAGAACCAGATCGCATCGGTCTCCAATATCTTCCCCGTCTTGCGCCTGTAAGCTCCCTTGATAAGTAGCCTGTCCTCTTTTTGTTCTCCGGCGAAGGTGCGGGTGATTTCCCCGTTGCCGGCGCCGATGAAAACTTTTCGCGCGAGTAAGTCCTCCATCAGCTTCTGCAACAACTGTTTCGTGTTCCGCTTCTGATCCGTGTGGTCGAGAAAGACCTGAAAGGCGCGTTTGTAATCCTCGCCCTGCGAATCAAACCCCCGAATGGGTTCCGGTTGTGTCACGGCCGGTGTCCTGATGCTTGTTGAATGATTATGTCAGACCGTTGGTGGCAACGAAGAATACGCCGTTCCCCGCGAGAAAGCACCAAGACTTCCAGGGCAACAAGCCAGAGTAGAAAAGAAAAATGTGCTAGCTGGCCTGTCTCCTTTTCCTGTTCAGCTCATTTCAGCCTACGCCAGCCAAAGTTTGAAATCTTGCCAACTCTTGTCTGGAATTGGCTCGAATGATGAGAGCTTAGACGGTTGTTCACAAGAAGAAGAGGAGGAGACAGCATCATGCCAACCATATTTCTGCTCGTGTGTTGGATCGCCATCGCCGGCTGTACGCTGGACAAGCCGCTCTGCGTCGCGAATTGTGGCGACAAGGTCGAAAGTCCAGCCGATCCGTGTGGTAAGGATATGAAGGAGAAAGCACGATGACACGCGCATTCAAACCCGGCTCATTCATTGGGTTGTGCTCGGGTAGTTTATAACGGCCGCATTTCTCGTGGCGCGGTAACTCTATCCTTCCAGCTCCCAACCTCAGCCCAATGTGGAGACTCTGTTAAAGATCTGGCCCGCCACGCGCCGGTCTCGCCCTTCGACGACGAACAGCAGATAGATCAAGTCGGACGGGGTCAGGCTCGTCTCCCGTACCATACAACGAAAGGCCTCATGTTGCCGCATCCGCTGGAGGCGCTGTATCGGAAAGGCCATCGGATCACTTCTTTCGGAGATTCGTCAAGAACACCAGGATGTCGCGTACAGAAATCATGCCGACCAATTTCCCACCGTGCGTCACGCCGAGATGTCGGATACGCTTTTGGGCCATCAGATCGCTGGCATCTAAGACGGTTTTATCTTCTTCGATCGTCAGGATCGGAGCCGACATAATCTTTTCAACTGTTGCCGTGAGGGTATCGACTTCAGCCGCGACCACGCGCCGGACCATATCGGTATCCGTAAGGATGCCGACGATCTCCTTCCCATTCGTCACGAACAGGCTGTTGATGTGGTGATCGCGCATAAGCCGTGCCGCTGTCTGCACATCCGTATCCCGCTCAACCATAATAAACTTCTCACTCGGAATCATGAACGACTTGATTGGATCCATGCAATGTCCTCCCTTGGCTAATTCAGTCCATCACCCTCCACCCTGCCGTTTGCTTCGGCCTATCCGGCTGAGAGCAGGATGATAGCGATTGATTGGGTCAAGCGGATTGTGGGGATCATAGGCAGCCTCGGTAATCTAGTGCGGGCAAGTCTACTGCAAAATCGTGGACATATCCATCACTCTGGAAGCGATGGGGAAGCGGGGCGAGAGGTGAGGGCGATTCAGAGGTGGTCTATTTGGCGCGTAGGGCTGGCTGGTCTCGCTCGTTTCGTCGACCCACATACACGAGACAAACCGAAGCAACCAGATACACCAGCTCCCAGCCACGCGTAGCAAAATGGTTTCTGTATTTTCTCCGTCTCCCTCATCAGGTAATACTCATGTCTGATCCCAAATCTTCTTGATGCGATATCATTTCGCCGTTCTGATCATTGATGTGGTATCAACTTGGGCACGTGTACCGAAATTCACAGACCTCGCATGTTTGAGCGTCTTGACCCATCCCGTGGCCACATCAACAACGATTTCGGCATGGTCTTGCATGGAAATCGCTTTGGGAAACTCTCCATCCACTGGTTTTTTCCCCAACCGTGCACTCATCTCCTTGATCATTGATTCAAGGATCCGTGCGACCTGCGTGGGATCGGCTGTTTGGCTCCACGTAATCACGGCTCGGCCCACCTGCTTGTCGAACGTCTTCAACGCCATTCTTGCATGGGTCGGGAAGGCATCACCGCCGAGGGGATTTGGCAACAGGTCTTCGTACTCGAAAGGTTCGTTGCGGGCATACCCTCTCCCGAGAACCTTAAAATATACCTGCGCCTCGCGCGTGCACAGCTCTTCGACCTGCTCTTTGGTTCCAAGCATGGATTCCCATTGTGCCCGCAAGATGGACATGCGTCCTTTGTCAGGGTTCCCTTTCTGTACGTCTTCGGTTGCAGCTAGGGCATCCAGGGATTTCAGCGCCGCGGCTTTGAGCTCCTTCCAGTTCTGGACGCCTCTAATGGCTCCGTGCGAGTCAATTTCCAGAATAATCTGACGTCCTTTCATGAGATTAACGACTTGTCCAAGGAAGGAATGCTCAGCTTGAGAGGGAGAGTCGAACGTGGTCTCGCCTGCCGTCCAGCCCACAAGGTATCCATCGTCATTGGCGCTGAGCACCTCAATCGTAAAGCCAGTGTGAGTCTTACCTGTTATCGTTGACTTGCCATCGGCGGACTTCACGCGCGCCCGCGTTATTTCGAGACGAACCGTTTCTCCTTTTTTCCAGTGAGGCAAGACCTCGATGGAATGGTTCGAGACATCGATGAGCCCCAAGAGTGGCACGCTGATGAGAATAAGAATTGTCGAGCGAACTGTCGCAGCAAACATAGCGTATTAAAACATTTGAGGAATGACCGAGGACATTCTACGTTTCCGCGTCAGTCTGGTCCAGCTCCCCGCCATGTGCTGCGAAATGTTGCTCATTTTTCATTCTCCAAAAATATATGATTACAAGACTTGACCTCAATTGGTGACCCCAATTGGCTTACCGACAGTTGTCTGGGGCACTGCGATGCCAGGGGCTGGAGTGGAGTCCCGTATGGGCGCGCTCCCAGGTCTTGATCCTGATGGGTGACTGGTGCAGCTCAGAGGGGAGCAGATACGGCCGATGATGACAACAATCCCCCACGCCGCCCTATTGGTAACGTGACGGGTGGAGGATGGGGTGTGCCTCTTGACCGGAGCCTTCGAGATGGGCGACCCCGTTTCTTTCTTGGACGAACCTAGCTCATTCTACGTCTCTGACTTGACGGGTCCATGGCTGTGCCGTGGAGTGAGGGACGGGGAGTGAGGGTGGGAGACCATGCGAATTTGTGTCTGGGTGGCACGTGTTATGCGTAAGACTATCCGGAAAAAACAGGATGATGTCCATTGACATGTTCTGTTGAAGAGGAGTAAGGATGAACCCGTTCGCACACTGATTGATGTGTCGTATGATCCAGAGTGTGCGACTCTCCACATATTCCCATCGAATCACTCCGAACCAAGGAGGAGGTGCAGATGGCAGACCTTAGTCCACCGGATCACAATGGCCCATCGAGTTAAGGGTGAGGCTCCTCGTCAATCATAACTAGTCGGTTCTCCATCGGCTGTCGCCTTCCCGCTTACGGGAGTCACCAACCGATGAGCCATTGTGGAGAACCATAGTAGGCGAAAGTAACACAAGCGTCTGGGATCGAATTTTATTTTCCCTGACGAGTTGCCTTTGAACCCAATCCTCGCACGGGTCTTCAGGATCAGCATATAAGAGATACCTTCGGCGTCCTAAGCGCCACACACGGGCGACCTCCCACATAAAGTGCAGGGTCGCCCGTGCTGTTCCAGCTTGTACGAGCCAAGCGATCATCAGAAGTTGGCTATCTGAGCTGGACGTTGTGTGTTTCGTTCATCGAATCAAATGAACGAAAAAAACCAGATGTACCAGTTCACTGCCACGCGCCGCGAAATGTTGGACTGCAAGACCTGACTCCTATTCTTCGCGAAATGAAACCTGGCATCTTTGGCTTCTCCTAGAAAAGTAGCCTGTCATTTTTTCCTTTTTCGCGAGTTCATCTCGAATCTTTCTTGTCCGCCTGCTATTCTGCTTGTGGAGCAATTGCCTGATTGCGCAATGTGCGGCGGTAGGTTCCAGCCGCGATGGCGAGCGCGACGACGATCAGAATCGCCGCGACTGCGAACGTAATCCGCATACCGGTGGCAACGGCCTCAGGGCGCGCCGTTGTGATGTCGCTCGTCGCCGATGCGAGCGCGAACACAGCGCCCATAACAGATGCACCGGTGATAAGCCCGAGATTGCGCGATAGGTTGAGGATGCCGGAAATGACACCCCGCTGGTCCAGGCGGATATCTGTCATGACGGCGGTGTTGTTGGACGTCTGGAACAGCGCATAGCCGACGGTGATGACTACGATGGGGGCGATGTAGCCGGGGAGGCCGAGCGTCACCGGCATCATGGATAGAATAAAGGAGCCAGCCGCCATTCCAATAAGCCCAACTATGGTCATGCGTGGTGCGCCAAAACGGTCCGCGATGCGCCCGGCTGGCACAGCGGTCAGCGCGGCGGCGATTGGACCGACCGACAAGACGAGTCCAACAAGAGCCGCGTCGAGCCCGAGCGCACGAGAGAGATAGAACGGCCCAACCACCAGCGTCGCCATCATCACCGTCGAGACGAGCGCGCTCATGGCGAGGCTCCCACTCAGCACTGGATCGCGGAATATCGCCAATTGGATCAAAGGTGATGCTGCTCTCGCCTCGGCGAGCACGAAGAGGCCGACTCCGAAGACAGCAGCCAACAGCAGAGCCATGTTGAGCGGACCGAAACTGCCGCGCCCCATCGTCATGGCGAGTGCATAGGCCGCGAGCGTCAGAGCAAGCAGCAGCGTGCCCACATGGTCGAAGCCGGCCCGATCAGTCTTCGGCCCCCGGCGATCAACGGGCAGGTAGCGATGGGCGAGAAGGAAAGTCAGAATACCCAGCGGTACGTTGATGAGGAAGATTGCCCGCCAACTGAGTCCGGCGATCAGCACACCGCCGAGCGATGGACCGAGAGCTGTGCCAATCGCGGACATCGTTCCGAGCAGCCCCATGGCGCTACCGGTCTTTTCCTTCGAAACCGTCTCACCGATAAACGCCATGGTGAGGGCCATCATGATGGCCGCTCCGAGTCCCTGCGCCGCTCGGGCGGCAATCAGCAGCCAGAGCGTGGGCGCAACGCCACACAGGACTGAGGCCACCGTGAACAGGAAGATGCCGGCCAGTAGCAGCCGTCGGCGGCCAGTGATGTCACCGAGCCGTCCGACGCTGACGATCAGGGTGGTGATGGCAAGGAGATACGCGAGGACGATCCACTGGACTCCCTGGAAGGAGGTGTTGAACGCCTGTGCCAACGTCGGCAAACCCACATTGGCGATGCTGGTGCCGAGCGAGGACAGCAACATGGATAGCGAAAGACTGGCGAGCGCCCACTGAACCGAAGGTGTCCGTTCTGCACTTCCAGCTACTGCCTCATCTCGTTTTGCAATGATTGACTTCAACATGAACTCCTTTTTCTGGCGACTCCC
>DATHTZ010000470.1:0-9738 GCA_035462675.1 Nitrospiraceae bacterium
CCAGACTCTACCAGAGCGCTGCTCAAGATCCAGGACGGCTGCAACGTGATGTGCAGCTTCTGTCTCATCCCTTTCGCCCGCGGGCATGAGCGGAGCCGCCTCCTGGACGACGTGATCCGAGAGGCCGAGATGCTTGCGGAAAAGGGCTACCGGGAGATTGTGCTGACGGGCGTCAACGTCGGGCAATATCGCCAGGGCGATCTCGATCTGGTCGGATTGATCGCACAATTGGAGAAGATCGAAGGACTCGATCGAATCAGGATTTCATCTATCGAACCGACGACAATCACGGACGCCCTCCTAGACCGGATGGCGTCCTCGTCGAAGCTCTGTCCCTATCTCCATATTCCCCTGCAAAGCGGAGACGACACCATCCTGTCGTCCATGAATCGTCCGTATAATATGAGAGAGTTTACCCATCTCATCCACCGAGCGGTGGCGGCGATTCCTCACCTTGGGCTGGGGACAGATTTGATGGTCGGATTTCCCGGAGAAACTGAAAAATCGTTCGAGCACACCCTGCGCATCGCGCGTGAGCTTCCCTTCTCCTACTTCCATGTCTTTACCTATTCGCCACGACCCGGTACCGCTGCGATGAAGCTACCAGGCCAAGTACCGATCGCGGTCGCGCGGCAACGCGCGAAAATACTCGCCAACCTGTCCCGCCTCAAACGCCTGGCCTTTGCAGAACGGTATATTGGATCCACCCTGTTCGTCCTGTTCGAGTCAGAAGTCATGGATGGCTTCCGATCGGGAACGACAGCAAACTTCTTGAAAGTGGGCGTTTCATCGAACATCGATCTCACTAATCACCTGAAAGAGGTACAGATTATCGGGACGTCGGACCGTTGGGCCATGGGTCAACTGAACCAGGACCGTCAGCCCATGCGAGGAGTGCCGGTTCTATGAAAGCCACATCTACACCAACTCACGTCCATCTTGAAACCTTTGGCTGTCAGATGAACGAGTATGACTCGGAACTCGTTCGCTCGCTGATGAAGCAGGATGGATTTGTCTTTACCGACGAGCGTGAGCGCGCAGATGTGATTCTAATGAACACCTGCGCGATTCGGGAGAATGCCCACAATAAGGTCTATAAACACTTATCTGAGCTGAAGAAACTCAAGCAACAGCGCCCGTTAGTCGTAGGTGTCCTAGGCTGTATGGCCCAAAACCTGAAAGAGGAGCTGACGGATATCCAACCATTGGTCGATGTCCTCGCCGGCCCTGATGCCTATCGTCAGCTACCGATGTTGATCCGCAACGCGATGCACTCTCAAGAAGAGGGCCTAGATCAGAGGGGAGTCGCTGTCGACCTGTCGGAATATGAAACCTATCACGATGTGGTGCCGGACCGAACCGACGGGGTAAACGCGTGGATCGCCGTCATGCGAGGCTGTGACAATTTCTGCAGTTTCTGTGTGGTCCCCTATACTCGAGGACGCGAACGTTCCCGCGATCCGGAAGGAATCGTTCAGGAGGCTCACTGGATCGCTGAGCAAGGCTTCAAGCAGATCACGCTCCTGGGGCAAAATGTCAATTCGTACCGATTCGGCGACTGTGACTTTGCACGACTGCTCACAGCCGTGGCGGATGTACCCGGCATCCAACGCGTGAGATTCACCTCCCCTCATCCAAAAGACTTTCCACGCTCCTTGCTCAAAGCCGTGGTGGCACATCCCAAGATCTGCAAGCAGATTCATTTGCCGCTTCAATCCGGCAGCGACCGCATCCTCGGCTTGATGAATCGGACCTATACCAACAAGGAATATCGCGCCTTGGTCGATCGTATCCGCGCCCTGCGGTCTGACATCGTTCTCAGCACCGATATCATTTGTGGTTTCTCTGGGGAAAGTGACGCGGAGTTTGACGAGACCTACCGGCTTGTCGAGGAGATACGGTTTCACTCAGCGTTTATCTTTAAATACTCTGAGCGAAAGCACACCATCGCCGCACGCAAGTTTCTGGACGATGTTTCCGAACCCCTGAAAACTGAACGGGTCACGCGGCTCTTCGACCTCCAACGAAATATCTCCCACGAACGCAATCGAGAATATCTGAAGACGACCGTTCCCGTCCTGGTCGAAGGGGACGCGAAGCGATCCGCCGCGCAAGGTATGGGGAAATCGGATGGCAACATCACCGTCATTTGGGACAAGCGTAGGATATCTTCTCAACCGGGCGACATGGTTTCCCTTGCCATCTACGATGCATCTTCCACAACCTTGTATGCAGAATGTCCGGCGGTGAATTGAATCGTTGGGGTCCATCCTATTTCTCCAGAAAGCATTCCTGTTGAATCTGCTCCAAAACGAACACTTCTGAACAAGATCTGCTTGTGAGTCCCTCTTCCCCTTTCACGGCACTCAGGAAATGATCTTGGGTCACCTCCACATGATGACCTATTGCGATGCGGGTATTCCCCTTTCCTGAATCCATGAAACAACTCGGCGCAGTAGCGCTATATAGCGCTACATTATCATGCACATAGACTCAGTACTTTCCTGCTCATCCTTATCCACATTTAGTCGGTCCATTCCAGAATATTTCCCGTTTTCTTCTACCATTGCTGGAGTCCATCACTCAGTCTACTTCATCTTTCCGAAAGGCATAATCTTTGCTTTCTGAATGAGTCACCTACTACGTAACCGCACACTCTCACTCTTTGGAGACGAGGCATGATCGAGAAACAAGACCATAGTGTGAAAGAAAAAGCAGCGACCTCCATAAGCTTGGAAACCCTTATCGCGATGGGAATCTTTGGATGGATTGCACTGAGCATGGCACTGATGGGCCTGGGAATCTGGTAATCCCTCCTGGCGCACCCACACCGCGTCTCGCCACGGATCATTACACACACCCGTTCCGACAAGAAGGAGCGTCGAAACGATGAAGAGCTACCTCGTGCTAACGAATGTGAACAATCCTATTATGCAGAGCCTTGTTGGGATCGCCGCCTGCGCCCTCGTCATCAGCGGTTGCGCCAGCGGAACAACACTCGGTCACAATACGACTGGCAACGTCTATTTGGAAGAGGTGAGCGATTGGTCGTTTGAAGCCAGCCATCCCGCGGTGATCGATCAACTGACCATCGCGAAGGTCGTGAAAGGGTTATATCGCAGTGACGGCATAAGCGGATCTTCGGGAATGCCCGCTGGTGGCAGCAAGCCGATGAGAATTTTCAGCGATGAGGATGCAGAGTTTCTCTCTCCCCTGCTCGCACAAAGCTTATCCAAAGCGAAGCCCGAACAGCTTGTTGGGTTCCGCGTATCCTCATCGGCAGGGTCAGGCTCTGAACCCACCACGGGCAGTATTTACGTGCAGAAGGGATCGATCTATGTGACCATTAAAAAGGGTGTCACGCCGACTGGTTTTATGCCTGAGTCGGTGGCACACATCGAACCGGCTCCGGCTTATGTCGCCGGCGATGCACTCGGCGCCATGACGATGATCGTCGACTATCATGCACTGGCCAAGGCGCCGATGCCCGACGCCATGCCGATCGCAAACGCCCCGCCGATCACTCCGATTGCGTCCATATCGGCGACGGATGCTCCAGCGAAAGCTCAGACGGTCTCTGCCGGTGTGGACCAGGAGGCAGGACAGGACGAATTTTTGGCTCAGAAACTCATTGACTTGAAGGCGGCAAAAGAGGCGCTCGCCAAGAAGGACTCCGAGATCACTATGCTTCGGAAAGAGTCTCAATGGATGAAGCGTGAACTGCGGGACCGTGATGAGGAAATAAAAGCGCTCAGATTGACCAAAGTATCCGGTAAACCGGTACCGAAGAAGAAACCGGCCCACGCGACACGGGTTCGCTAGCCCATCTCAATCGACATTCAACAACTCCGGCTGAAGCAGGACCACTTCACTGGACAGGGGCTGTCGAAAATTCATCCGGCAATAACAGGCGTACGTCACATAGGTATCTTGTAGGCAGTACCGAGCCAACTCTTGCCCCTGCCCCTTCCCCCACATCTCAGCCACCTGAGCCCCACTGCCGGATTTCGTTTCGACATTCAGGGCTCGTGCCAGCACGTCGAGTTTCACCCATCCACGCGTATCCCAATTACTCCAGATCGCCATCGTGTCGTAAACCGGCTCCGTGCGGAACTTGGCAAGGTTGACGTCCAAACTCGGCTTGATTTGGTGGATGATCGATCGCTTCTTAATGAACGGGATGTCGAAGCCGAGACCGTTATGGGTGATGAAGAGAGACGGGCGGTTCTGAGCCAAACGGCTCCAGAATTGCCGCAGCAATTCCCGCTCATCTCCGCCATACCAGGCCACCGACCCACGTGGTTCGAGCTGGTCGGAGAATTCCAATAGGCCGATACAGACGATCTGACTGAACGTGCCGTCGAAGGCCGACTTCGCATATTGTTCATCCTCGGCGAGTCGTTGGGCTTCTGCAGCTCCCACCGTAAACAAATCGTAGCCCTCGCTCGCCGGCCCAGATTCGCCGCTTGATGGAAGCTTTCCCACCAGCCGGGCCCATTCCTCTCGTGGCGCTTGAATGGTCTCAATATCCAGGACAACCTTCATGAAACCTGTTCCATAGCCTGCCGCTGCAGGGCTTTGATGATAGGGCGGTCTGCCGGGGGGAACTCAAAGCTATCCAACTCGTGCGGCCAGACCCATCGAATTTCCGCACAGTCGATGGCTGTGGCGTGCCCGGTTTCGATTCTGCAACGGAAGAAATGCAGCTCCACAGTTTGCTCCTCATATTCATGCCGAATAATCTGAAACGGTATCGGCACGTCGATACGAACACCCAGTTCCTCGAACAACTCCCGCCGCAGACATTCTTCCAATGTTTCACCCGGCTCGCACTTCCCGCCTGGAAATTCCCAGAAACCCGCCAAGTGCACGCCTGGATTCCGACGGGCAATCAAGTAGCGACCCTCGCGATAAACAAGACCGGCAGCGACTTCAACGACCTTCATGCGGCACCGTCGCTCCTCGCGGCTTAGGGTCGAAGGGGTATGTCTTACAAAACGATTTCATCGGACATTGCCGACAGGAGGGATTCCTTGCCGTGCAGCAGGTCGCTCCAAAATCCATGATTGCCTGATTGAAGTCATAGCCCTTCCCGCTTGGAATTAAGGCTTCCGACAATTGCCAAAGTCTCGCCTTTTGAGTCTTGGGATCGCCTTTTGCCATGAACACCCGATGAAGGACTCGAATAACATTCGTGTCCAAAATCGGCGCATCCTCATTGAAGGCGAACGATCGAATCGCACCAGCCGTGTACCGTCCGATTCCCTTGAACGACAGCAATTCCTCCGCATCGCTCGGAAGATGCCCCCCATACCGCTCCACTGTCTCGCAGGCGATACTATGTAACCGCTCAGGCCGAATGTTGTAGCCGAGCGGGTACCACGTCTTCTTCACATCCGAGACCGGCGCATCAGCCAACTCTTCAAAGCTTGGGTAGCGGTCTAGAAACTCATGATACTTTGGAATCACCCGATCGACCTGAGTCTGTTGCAACATCACCTCAGAGACCAGAATACGATAGGGATCGGAGGTCTTTCGCCACGGCAGATCGCGGCCATGTTTCTCGTACCACTTCAGTAGCCTGGTCTGAAAACGGCGTTTCAGCAAGGCGACGGGGCCAGGAGACGTCTTCGAGCTCTTCTTCTTGCGCTGAGAGAATGTTCGTGAGCCAGAGGTGGTGGGCATCGCAACGTCAATCCAATCGCGGCATTCTAAAAGTGTGTCCGACGAAAATCAAATGGCAACCAAAGATCTCTATTTCTTTGACAACCGCCCGCCCACCAACTAGCCTTGACTGAGACGAAGGCCTAGTCGGAGAAGCCTCATTGCAGAGGCCGCTGTTGAAACGAATACCTTTTGAGGACGCCACGATGACGGAACAGAGACAGCACGTTCGCTATCAAGTGGAATTCCCAGCGATTATTACGGGTGACCATGCTGGGATAGGGATCGTCTACAACCTCGGGATGGGTGGCTGCAAGGTCGTGAGCGATCTTGCGATCAAGAAGGGTGCCCGCCTCACAGTACACCTCCAGATTCCTGAACAACCTACTGCCATTACCATTCAAGCCGCCACAGTGCAGTGGACTATTAAACTCGAGTTTGGTGTAGAGTTTCATGAGATGCAGGAGCGGGAACGAGCACGCCTGGGACAGTTCCTAGCAACCCAAGCGAACATCGTTCCATAGGAATCTCTACTGTACAACCATGGTCACCCGAAAGCATCTCAGATTTCCCGTGTCGCTCTCCTGCACATTGGTGCACCAAAATCGCTTCCGCCATGCAGGATCAGTCCGGGACATTTCTACCAAGGGATGCTGCGTAGACAGTATCATCAGCCCCTTTACCGGCATGCAACTCACCATCCATCTGCATATTCCCAGTGAGCCCAAGCCCATCGTAATCGACAATGCCACAGTCCGCTGGTCCGGGTCCGCCGGCATCGGCCTAGAGTTTCTGACGATAGCACCCCCGCATCAAGACCGGCTGGACCGCATGATCCAGCGACTCATCCAGCAACTCCAGATCAAAACCGGCCTCCACTAAACAATCTTTTCTTTAGCCCGAATTATTCACGACAGTTCGTCGCAAAATCGCGCAGTCGCGTTGCGAGACGGGCATGCGGAGTCGCGAGGCCCCAAGACGTACTTAAACAGTACGTCGAGGGGGTGAGGGGCGAGCCTGCCAGCCGAAGGCGAGTCGCCGCAGCGAATCCGCGATGCAGCAGAAGCGCTCATGAATGATGCGGGCTAGGAGCCTGTCCGACATTGACCGTTCTACTACGGCAAACGATCCGCGGCCATCTGCGTTGTGCTCGGCCCGAAAAAATCCTCAATATATTTCAGCCGATACATCTCCGGTTTTTCCAGGCCTGCAGCCTCGCATCTGACCACACCTCCTTCGCCTCGTTACGAAAACAATATCAGATAGTTTCCTAGTTGCATTTTATGCGCTCGCCTCCGTATCCTTCGTCTTCATGGACATCTCCCAACTTTCCCAGGAACAATTCAAAGAACTCGTACGGGGCATCGTCGACGATCGTCTACGTGAGCTACTGGGCGATCCTGACCTTGGACTCCAACTCGGCAGTGGCCTGCACGTCCGTCTGAAAGAGTCCTTGGCCAGTACAGAGAGACTGTCCGGCGAGGACATTGCAGACCAGCTCGGTCTCCGCTGGTAAGGACAACATGGCCTGGTATCGTCTTGCCTATCGCCCAGCCATCCTCAAAGATCTTGGGAAACTTGATCCGTCCATGGCACAGCGACTCTTGGACAAAACCAAATGGATTGCCTCCAACATCGATAACTTGCGCCACGATGCCATCACATCAGACCTGCCTGGCCTTTCCAAATATGCGGTCGAGGACTGGAGGATTTTCTATTCCATCGATCGAGAAGATCACCTGGTCAATATTCATGGCATTGTCCGCCACACAGAGGCCCGTTCATGATTGCCGTCACCGTTGCCGCCATTGCACAGCTGAAAGCGATTCAACTCCATCATCCTGAGGATCCAGTCGTCCGGATCTCCGTACGCGACCTGGACGATTCGCGCTTAAGCTTCAGTATCACGTTGGAAGCGAACACCCAGCCCGACGACGACGTTCAGCAGATCGATGGCCTCACCATTGCGATAGATCGGCGAAATGCGCCACGGATGGAACGGGTGACAGTCGACTATACTGAAGCAAGTGGGTTTCGCTTTCTCCACGATGAGGAGGGCCACAGCCTCCCCCTTCTTACAATTCCCACACTCAACTGATGGAGAATTCTAGTCGGTTGCGGAACACCCATTGAGGCATGCCTGCGACCACATGGTATGATCCCGCCGGGAGATAAAAAGGCCGTCCAGCAAGGCCGCAAGCGAGTCGAAACCGGAGGCGTACCCTCTGGGGTACGTTGAGGATGTCGATGAACCGAGAACGCTGCTGGCGGACTTTTTCAGCTCCCTGCCGCGGTTAGGGAAGTCGATCTGGGAGGGTGGCGACATGCACCTGAAACTCCCCTTGTGTCACATCGTCGACGTAGCGGCGCAGAGCGTCCTTGACCACGGGGAATGCGATTTGGTTCCAAGGAATTTCAGAGAGTGGGAATAACTGCACATCAAGGCTTTCCGCACCCGCCCCGAAATCGGGCGAACGCATCGGCCCTCGGAATACCAGATAGGCTTGGCCGATATGCGGGAGACTCAGGACCGCGAAGAGGCAGATTCGCTCCATCTGAGCCTGTGCTTCTTCCAATGTCTCACGAACGGCTGCCTGCTCAGTGCTTTCGCCGATTTCCATAAAACCGGCAGGAAAGGTCCAGAGACCGGACTTCGGCTCGATCGCACGCCGGCAGAGGAGAATTTTGCCGCCCCACTCCGGAATGCAGCCTGCGACGATCTTTGGATTATGATAATGAATAACCAGACAGGTATCGCAGACGAACCGAGGCAAGTTATCGCCTGCGGGAACCTTCTTGCTCACTGAAGCACCGCAGGCGCTGCAATAGTTCATAGGATGAGTAATTCGTGATGAGTGACGAGCGAGGACTGCTTGGCTCGCCGGTCCCATAGGTTTCGCGAAGCGATAGGCATGGATAACACAAAACTACGGTTCTTTGCACCATGCCCGCGCGGGTTGGAGGGGGTCCTTGAGCAAGAACTCCACGACCTCGGCGTGCCCATGACCACGAAGACGGATGGGGGGATCACCTTCCAAGCTTCCTGGTCAACGATGTATTGGGTTAATCTCAAGAGTCACATTGCCAGCCGTGTGCTTTGGGAAGTCGGACAGGCCCCCTATCACTCGGAAGACGATATCTACCGTGCGGCTTATCACCTGCCATGGCCGGACTGGTTCACGCCGTCACAGACCATCAAGGTGAAGGTGAGCGCGCGCCGCTGTCCACTCACCAGCCTGGACTTTATCACGCTGCGGATTAAAGACGCGGTGTGCGATAAGTTCATGTCAGTGCGCCATAAGCGACCGACTGTGGAAAAGCATCGCCCGAGCATCCGACTCGACGCCTTTCTCGATGAGTCGATGGTGACCTTCTATCTGGACACCTCCGGCGAACCCCTCTTCAAACGGGGACATCGTGTCCTATCCGTCGAAGCACCGTTGCGAGAAAATCTGGCAGCTGGCTTGCTCCGGCTCGCTGGATGGACGCCCAACGATGTACTGCTCGACCCCATGTGTGGCAGCGGAACGATTCCCCTCGAAGCAGCCCTGATGGCGCGCCGTATCGCGCCTGGACAGTCTCGGACTTTCGCGTTTGAGCGGTTACTGGTCCACGATACCCAACGCTGGGGCCATCTACGTGAAGCCTCTCGACTGAAACAACTAGCGGAGGTGCCGGCTGCCATCTATGCCTCCGACCAGGACCCTGCTGCAATCAAGATCGCACAGCGGACGTTTCAGGGGGCAGGAGTCGCGGTGGATATTCGCTTGAAACAGAGCAACGTGCTCGCCCTTGAGGCTCCGGCTGATCAGGGCGTGATCCTGATCAATCCCCCCTACGGCTTCCGACTCAGCCGGCCCGAAGAACTCGATGCCTTTTATCCCCAACTAGGCGACTGGTTGAAACAGCGATTCAGCGGATGGCGAGCCTACATCTTTACCGGGGATTTGCGGGCTCCCAAGTTGATCGGCCTTGCGCCATCGAAACGCATTCCCCTCTTCAACGGTCCTCTGGAGTGTCGGTTGTATGAGTTTCAGATCGTGTTGGGGTCGATGCGCAAGACAAATTCCAAAC
>DATHTZ010000471.1:0-10392 GCA_035462675.1 Nitrospiraceae bacterium
CATCGCAAAAAACTCCGCCACGCTTCCCCACTGCATCACCGTGCCTCCGCGACATCGGGAATCGACGCTGGCTTGCCCCATGAGGGCTGTCGTTCTCGTTCTACAATCACACAACGCATGCGCGCCAGCGTCACGGCAAAACTGTACATCCAGAAGCCCACCATCATGATCAACATCGCCGTCACCATGGACCCTGCCATCGTCGGCGCCGCTGTGATCGTGACAGACGCGCCTTGGTGCAACGTATTCCACCACCGCACGGAAAAATAGATGATCGGAACATTGATCACCCCTACAAGCGCCAAGACGGCGCTGGCGCGATCGGCGCGGCGCAGGTCGTCGATCGACGAGCGCAACAAGATGATCCCGATATATTGAAACAACAAAATCAGTTCCGACGTCAGCCGGGCATCCCACACCCACCAAGCTCCCCAAGTCGGTTTGCCCCACATCGACCCGGTGAACAGCGCGAGGAACGTAAACATGGCCCCGGTAGGAGCGATGGCCTGCGCCATCATAAACGAGGGGCGCGCATTGAGTCCCAATCCGAGACCAGCCCAGATTGCCATGATGACGTAGAGAAACATGGACATCCAGGCAGCCGGTACATGGACAAAGATAATGCGGTAGGCATCGCCTTGTGTCACATCGGTCGGCGCAATGAAGAACCCCACGTACAGACCGACCGCGATCAACCCGATCGAGACGGCGGAAAACCACGGGATCATCCGTCCGGCCAACGGGTACAAAACCTGCGGCGAGGAGTATTTGAACCAGTTAATGCCGGTACCGCTCATAATGAAAGTCTTATTCCAACGCGATGCGTAATGCAACAGCCGTAGCCCATGGCGCAAATACGAATGAGAGCATGAAACAGGCTCCGAGCAACGACAGACTCGCTTCGCTGCCGATTCCGGCCAAACTATTCGAGACGGCGCCAGCCCCAAAGATCAGCACTGGAATAAAGAGAGGGAGCACCAGGAGGGCAACAAGCAAGCCGCTCCCACGCAACCCAAGAGTCAGCGCAGCGCCGATGGCTCCAATCATACTCAACGTCGGCGTGCCAAGCAAGAGCGATAACGTCAACACACCCAGCGAGTCCCCACCTAGGCCGAATTGCAAGCCGAGGAGCGGCGAGAGCAGGACCACTGGCAGGCCGGAAATCACCCAGTGCGCGAATACCTTGCCGACGACCAGGACAGCCAGGGGCTGAGGTATCAACAGCGTCTGCTCCAAGACACCATCGAGATAATCAGCGGTGAAGAGGCGCCCCAGTGACAACAAGCACGCAAGCAGAGCCGTGACCCAAAGCACACCGGAAGCGATCGTCCTCAGAACCGCCGGCTCCGGTCCGACGCCCAACGGAAAGAGGCTCGCGACGATAACGACAAAGAAAACCGACATCGCCACATCCGAACGGTGCCGCATGGCCAGCAGAAGATCCCGCCGGACGACCCCGCGCAACGCCTCACTCAGGCTGGGCTGGCTCATCGAGTCAGCCTCAAGTGCTGGATGCAATCAGGTGGGAGATCGATCTCCTGGTGCGTGGCGACGACCACCATGCCGCCATGACTCAGGTGCGACTGCAGATGTTGGGTCAAGTAACTTGTGGCCGCAGCATCGAGTGAAGCGAACGGCTCATCCAAGAGCCATAGCGGACGTGTGGAAAGCCAGAGACGCGCCAGTGCCACGCGGCGCTTTTGTCCTTGGGAGAGCACCCGCGACGGCAGGCGGTGAACCGGTCGCCCGAGACCGATAGCCTCCAACGCCTTTTGAACGATTCCACCGGAACTTTCATCGCCGGCCAGGCAGGCGGAGACCTTGAGGTTTTCAACTGGAGTTAGTTCATCCTTGATTCCGTTGAGATGCCCGACATAGGTGAGCTGGGCAGTATAGAGTTCCTTGAGTTGGCGAATGTCTTTCCCCTGCCAAAGGATCGCGCCTTTATCAGGAGATAACAGGCCGCACAGCATGCGGAGAAAGCTGGTCTTCCCACTGCCGTTCTCACCGACCACAGCCAGCAGAGTTCCTGGCTTGACCGTCACACTGACGTCGGAGAACAGCTGTCGTTCCCCGCGACTGCCGCTCAGTGCGACGGTTTGAAACATATTTGAGGGAATCCCACTGGGACTGAAGAAAAAGAGTTGCCGCAACGTCGAATCTTTATGGGTTTTGCTGTTCGCACGCGTTTTCTCGACACCGTCTGACATTTCATAAGATTCAACTGTCGGTGAAGCGGTAATCCATTCGCACAATCAATGTCTCTATATAGGATGACAATTTGATGCCTCATGTTAGTCAGTAATTGTCGCCCATCTGACACCGGCAAGTCAAAGATGGTTTGGTCCGGCATGAATACATCTTTGAGCCTGCGCTCAAACCTAATTTTAGACACAAGAAATTCATTCGTCATATTTTCTCCACTAGACCACCGCATATAAGGATGAGCCCTGTCAGTTCCTCTTCCGATTACCAACCCTGCTACTCCACCAACAGAAACCGTTGGGGACGAACATATTGCATAACGTGATCGCCAATGGCAGCCTTCTACTCGATATTCGATAAATAGGTACACCTTCACACATACACGTTTTATCAGTGCGTCATGGAGCTTGAGCAACAGACCCCACTCCTGTTTTCCTGCCGCAGTATTCCGCGACCAGACCCATGGATAGGGAAACCAAACACAGCTCCAAGTTTCAGATGCCGACGTGTCAAAGCTTCCGGAACTCAAGTACTCAATGCATTGCCTTCGCACCAATACCAAATGATGCCTCCAGCTAAGGGGATGGCTCATGCTAGATTGCCGAAGCCCCAGCCGGGTCCAACAGAAACACATTCTTGGATGCATGGCGAGGGGGCTAGAATCTTGACCCGCGTTAGTGGCATCATAGAGTGATGTTACTAGATGTGATCAGGTGAGTAGACGTATAGCTACGCGGTGGGATCGCTTTGCCATACCAGACAGCGGCTCATCGCAAGGCTCCACACAGGAAGGTGCAGCATATTTATGATTAGGCAAGTAACCGGTGCAGGCCTTATGGTGCTCATGCTTCTTGCCGCACTGTACCACCCTGAAATCGCTGCTGCCCATGGAGCACAGAGCGGAGAAGATGACCCGTGTCTGCGCCGAATCGGAGAGAGGGTGGTACATTTCAGCGCTTATCAGCCACAATACCAGTTGAAAGATCAATACTGCACGGACATTCCCAAGGAAGGCGATACCTTTCTGGTCGTCGACCTCGTCGACCCAGCGCTGCGCAACGAGCCGGTCGGGATGCGGGTCATGAAGGGGAACGGGAGCAATCAGGCAGAAGATCAGATTGTGGCAGATATTCGTCCAACCACCCACCCGGATGGAGTACTCCGGGGCGAAGCCAGGCTGGATGAGGGCCTCTATACGGTTATCATTTCGGCGGAGAAGCAGAATCTGATGAAGCGCCCACAGTATCTCTTGCGGGTCCACATGACGGATTATCAGCAGCTGGTACGCACCGTGGCCGTCCCACTGCTCGGCGTGTTGCTCGCGGCCTGGCTCGGGTACAAGCTGCTCCGATCGAAGTGGCTGCGGAATTGGTGGGCAGTCCTCCGTTCATAGAAAGCCGGGCGTTCCGGCCCGCGTGCACATGGTTCAACATTCGAGAGGGAGGATCCTGGCGATGGCTGTGCAATTACTGAAACCTATCGGCTTGTGCGTCTTGATATTGGCAATCGGGGTACCATTCTTCTCCACGCAGGCCCAGGCTCATGGAGGACTGGCACTGGCAGAGGACATGTGTAGACTCACGATCGGCCCGTATAACATGCACTTCACCGGCTATCAGCCTGATAACTCACGCAATAAGGAGTTCTGCGAGGACATTCCGGCGACCGGTCGCACGGTCGTGGTGCTCGATTATATGGAAGATGCACTCCGCCCCTTGCCCACCGAAGTTCGGATCATCAAGGATACAGGCTCAGAGCAGGATATTCAGGCCATCACGGTCCTGCACCTGCCACCCAAGGTCTACCCCGCCGGCTCAGTCAACTTCGAATACAACTTCGAGCAGCCCGGCAAATTCGTTGGTCTGGTTACCGTGGGTGATAAACATATATCGCGATTCCCGTTCTCGGTAGGGGAAACAAAAATATGGTTACCCCCCACCTACTTCTTGATTGCGCTCGCAGGGGTTGCTGTGATCGGGGTGATCTTCTTTGCTATGCGTGGTCGCGGGAAAACTTCTAGCAGCACTGTTTCGTAAACGGACGGCCATCCGATCCAAGGCGCCGGCACAGACGCGTTTCTGGTTCAACGGGAACATTGAAGGCGACTAAGAAATTAACGCGAGAAGGATACTGATGATGTCTTTGCGATATCTTTTGAAATCAGTAGTTGTGTGTTGCTTGATGCTGGCGATCGGAGCTCCACTTTCCGCACAAGCCCAGCACTTTCATGAATTAGACAAAAACTTCTGCATACTGAAGTTCGGACCCTATGGTATGCACCTTACCGAATATCAGCCTGACACCTCCGCCCAGAGGGAACTCTTCGGGGATGTGCCGTCGACCGGCCGCACGGTGTTGGTGCTCGATTTTATCGAAGGGGAACTCCGCTCACTGCCCGTCGAGGTTCGGGTCATCAAGGATACGGGGTCGGAGCAGGACCTTCAGGCCATCACAGTCCTTCATGTACCAGCCAAGGTCTACCCTGGGGGGTTCATTAATTTTGAACATAGTTTTAGCCAGCCTGGCAAATTCATCGGTGTTGTCACCGTTGGCGGCAAGGAACAACATGTCGCGCGATTCCCGATCTCGGTTGGAGAGTCTGGAGTGGTTTCGCACTTCATGCACTACATCATGGTCATAGTCCCACTCGTTGCGATTGCCGGTGGAGCGGCAATCTTCTTTTTCATGCGAGGTCGCCGCAAATCCCCGGTGAGCACCGTTTCGTAAGTAACCGGCCATCCAGTCTCCGGAGCACAAAGCGCCGAACTATGATGGTAAAATGGCCGATTACTATGCTTCAGTTCAGCAGCAAAGACGAGGAGGAGATCCGATGAGATCATGGGCGGTTAACGCACTCAAGCGCGTCGTGGTGGGCGCAGCGATGGCGATGGCAGTGTGCGTGCATGCCGCCCCGGCACTGGCGCATTCAATGCTGGTCAAGGCAGAGCCGCCACGCCGGGCTGTCCTCACCACGGCGCCGGCGCAGGTGCAACTTTGGTTCAATGAGGAAATTGAAGGCGACTACGCATCGCTGGTCGTGCTCGACGCCGAGAAGCATCCCGTCACCGAGATCAAACCTCAACTCGCTCCTGATGACCGGAAATCCATCGTCCTGCCGTTGCCGGAATTGACGCCCGGAAAGTATTCAGTGAAGTTTCGAGTGCTGTCGGTAGACGGTCACGTGGTGGAGTCGTACTTCGACTTCACGGTAAAGGGCAAAGTGCAAAAGAAATGATCGAGGTCATCGGCGCGCTGTTCCGCTGGCTGCAGCTTGCGTCCAACATGATCCTGATCGGCGGCTGCGTCTTTCTTGCGATTGCCGTCCGCGCGAACACTGCATTCAACGCCCCGTGGCTCGCCCGCCTGAATCGGGCGTTACCGTGGCTTTCGATCACACTTCTGCTGGGCTTGGTGGGCTTGCTTGCCACGACGACAGCGCAGGCCACGGGCGTGGCCGAAAATGCCTGGCATCCGGGAGCCTGGCTAGAGCTCCTACAAAAAACCCGCATTGGACTCATCTGGAAGGTGCGCGCTGCCCTAGCGCTTCTCGTGTTCGGAGTGGCTCTCTACGTCAGGTTCTCACCTTGGGCGCGCTGGCAGTATGTGTTGTATGCGACCGTCGCTGCACTCACGCTGGCTGCTGGATCGCTCGCAAGCCATTCCGCAGCTGATGAACTGTCCGTGACATCAGTACTGCCTTACGCGCTGCATACCGTTCTGGCGAGCGTCTGGTTCGGAGGGTTACCGGCTTTTCTCACCGTCTTATTCGCCACTACCCGAATGCGAACTTACGAGGAAGCGGATCGGTCAGACATCCAGACCCTGAAACATTTCTCGAAGATGGCGTTGCCCGCGATGATTGGGGTTGTGGCCACGGGCATCATCGTTGCCGATCGCATGGTGGACACGAGCTATGCCTCATTGGTCGCAACGAGCTGGGGCTGGTTTCTCAATACAAAACTTGCACTGCTCGCGGTGATTCTCGTGATCGCTGCGCGCGCACGCCTCGTCTGGCTGCCAGCGCTCAGCCAAAATGAGGATGTGGCTGCGGCCGGCGGACGAGGACTTCGAAAGTGGGTCCCCGTCGAAGTCCTGCTCGCGTCAGCACTGGTGTTGGCAGCAACACTGTTATCGAACGCCGTGCCGGCGAAGCATACCGTCATTGAAGACTGGCCTTATCCATTCCGATTCTCCATCGATGCCACCTGGGGAGAGTTGAGCGTAATGATCCGCACATGGATCGGGATTATGCTGCTTATCCTGGCAGGCGGATCGGTTCTCCTCAGTCAACGGAAACACTGGGGAACAAAGTGGCGGATAGCCATCCCGATCGCACTGGCAGCCTGTGCATTCGCCATAGCGCTGCCGTCTCTTGCCACTCAGGCCTTTCCGGAAACCTACCGCAAGACACCCGTCCCGTTCGATGCCATTTCCGTTGCCAACGGTGCGACCATATTTGCCGCAAATTGCGTGCTCTGCCACGGACCCCAAGCCAAAGGTAATGGCGTTCTGGCAAAGACTTTCGCTATCCCACCGGTGGATCTGCTTACGGAGCCGCACACCGCCAAGCATACTGCAGGGGACTTTTTCCACTGGCTCACCTACGGTATTCCTGGTACCGGTATGCCGGCCTTTGCGGACAAACTCTCGGAAGAGGATCGTTGGGATGTGGTGAACTTTCTCCATGCCACATCCCGCGGCTATCAAGCTCGCCTCATTAATCCCTACGTCGCCCCCAGTCAGCCTTACATGGCCCCGCAGAATTTCTCTTACTCGGCACATGACGGTACGAGCGGTACCTTGAAGGACTTCCGTCGGCAGAAAGCGGTTCTGCTGGTTCTATTTTCGTGGCCGGAGTCGCGTGCGAGGCTCGATCAGTTGCGGTCGGCTTATGCCACCCTACGCGACAGCAATACTGTGGTCCTAGCGGCGCCCGTGAATGACCCCGACCCACAGGCTATGGCAGCGATCACGGCAGACATACCTTTCCCGTTGGCGACGCAAGGTGCCACAGAAATTGTGCGCAGTTACACCCTGTTCCGTAGAACTCTCAGTAACCCAGATCTAGCCGGCGAGGGGACAACACCGAAACATATGGAATTTCTGATTGATCGTTACGGCTATTTACGGGCGCGTTGGATCCCTGCGGTCGACGGGCCTGGATGGACAGACATTGGTGAATTGACACGACAGATCGAGCAACTCAACCGCGAAAGGGAACTACGCCCGCCACCAGATGACCATGTACACTAAGTCTCATGCACAAGTAGAAGGGGTACTAGGCGGATTGCGAACGTGGGTTTCAACAGTCATTTTCAGGAGAGTGGGATGGAGGCATGGTCCCGCGGCAAACTGAATGTGGCAGCCTGATACTATCCTAGGAGGCTGGTGACAATCATGTGGTTTTAGACCATTCCTCCCCTGTCGCATTCACCATTGCCCTGGTTTGATTGATGTCCCGTGCTTCTTTCATCGTGCTTGCCGCCTTCTCCGGACTTTCGACCGGCCGGTACGACCCGTTCACCGCGATGCCGGAGCTGGCACCAATGTCGCTAACCGCTTCACATTGAGCAGCCACCCCATGAGACAAGCCCGCCTCTGACCTTCTGGACCCACGATGCCGAAAGCGGCGGAACCCATGCCAACAGTTCGCTTCTCCCCACCACTCTTCGATCTTTTAGCGCGCCCGCTTCGCGCGTTGATATACCATGGTCCGGCCCATCCGTCCCACCCCACCCGCTGATGAACCGCCACACATCCGATCACTTTGGCCGCAATATGCGGTGTGATGTGCCACCGGAAAAGCGCTGCCAGAAAGGTCTTGGCAACATAATCCCTTGATCGCCCCCACTGTCGTGATCCGCCCGCGGTGCTTCCGATGGAGGGCTCGAGCAAGCCGCGTCCCCCCTCCGTCTCCGATGTCGGCCCCCGGAACGTCTCCACATTGATCTCCACTAAGAGCCGATGCCGGCATTCCATCAGCCCGGTCACCGTGTAGCCCACCCTCGCCGCCGTCCCATTCCCCTTAGTTCGCCAATTTCGCATCGGTATCGGTCGTCGAGACATACGTCTGACTCGAGCGGCGTCCCCGTGAAACGTGACCGTAGGATTGCCCAGGTCCGGATCCGGCTGCTGCGATCCAGCGACCGGATCCGCTTCTTATAGTCTTCCGGCTACAGGAACACCACAATCGGCACGAAACGCTTCTGCGACGCATTCGCCCGTACCAGTGTGCCGTCCAGCGTCGTATGTGGGGAGGCCCGCTTCTGCTTGATGGCTACGGCCACGGTCTCATCAAACAACTGTTCAAGGAGTCCGCTCTCTGTAAACCGCCGCGTCCGGTGCTGCGAGAAGGTCAAAAGATCCCACGGCACGGTGTCCAAATCCAGCCCCACAAACCAGCGGAGGACCAAGTTCCCGGTCAGCTCACGCACCAGGCCCGCTCCGAGGTGGCCCCGAGCCGGGAGCCATCCAGGATGGCCGGAAAGAGCTACGCAGGTGGAATCGATGGGCGGCCCACCTCTGAATAGAGCGGCTCGCACAGCGTCCGAATTCGGTCCGTGTCAATACATGGCCGGATTGTCCGCATAGGACCGCGGTCACAAACTGCTCCAGATTGATGTGGCAGAACATCGACGGCTGCGGATCGGATGTGCCTATCATGAATATGGTGAGTTGTTAGGGCACAGGCAGACCACAGGATCTGGAAGGCATGGTGATCATCATGTCTGCGCCTGCACGGATATTGCTCTGCACATATGAAGCACTACAGGGCGCTTGATTTTTAATGTATTTTTGTATATTTTTGCAATCGAATTACCTATGCACTTAACTCCAGCATGCCCCAGGCGTACTGGAGTCACACCGTGGAGGACTATATGCGAACCCTTGCTGAGTTCGAGCAGCGTTTCGCCACAGAAGGTGCGTGCCGTGCCTACCTAGCTCAGCTGCGGTGGCCGGCCGGGTTCTGTTGCCCTCAGTGTACGACCAGCGGTAGCTGGACAACCACGCGATGCCTCCTGATGTGCCGTCGATGTGGATACCAAGCCTCAGTCACGGCGGGGACGATTTTCCATCGAACCCGACTTCCCCTACAGGACTGGTTCCGAGCCATGTGGTGGATGACTGATCAGAAACATCGGCTCAGTGCCTTAGGGCTACAGCGCCTACTGGGCTTTGGCAGTTACAGAACTGCATGGTTGTGGTTGCAAAAGCTGCGGCGTGCATTGGTACTGCCGGATGGGGACAGGTTGGGAATCCAAGTTGAAGTGGACGAGATACCTATGGGAAACATCGAGGCGAGAGGAGGCCGCCGGCACCTGGAGAGCAAAGCCCTAGTGGCGATCGCCGCGCAGATCGATGGAAAAGGGATTGGCCGCATCCGCCTACGTCGGATTTCCGTCGCCTCTCCAAGCCAGCTCGTCGCCTTCGTGAAACACGTGGTTGAACCGGGCTCCATAGTCATCACGGACGGATGGAAGGCCTATGCAAGGTTGAAGCAGGAGGGCTTCAAGCACCGACCGCGCCTGATTAACGCCAGCGGCAAAACAGCCTCGGCCTTGCTGCCCCGCGTGCACCGAGTGGCCTCCTTGTTGAAACGCTGGTTGTCGGGTACCCATCAAGGTGCATTGTCCCGTGAACAACTGGACTCCTATCTTGACGAATTCACATTTCGGTTCAACCGTCGAACGTCTAGAGACCGGTGGAAACTGTTCTACAAACTTGTCGCACAAGCTGTCACAATTGAGCCTGTCTCCTACTCCAGGCTGGTTGCAGGCACCTCGTAACTTAGGTGAAGGAACTGGAGTTAAGTGCATAGCCCTTTGCACGCATTTTGCAAGCGAAAGGATACGGCTTCCACCTTGGATATTCTACTTGACATCAAGAAACTGTATCCGCTAATCTCCGGCCACGCAGATCAAACGGCAGCAAACAGTAGCGATGTTTCTCCGGAGAATTTTTCTCTGGAATACGCAGTGGGTCTCAATCACTTAACAAGGAGGTCAGGGTATGGCGAGTACATCAACATGGGGGGGGGCAGACCGAGGGTACGACATGTCCCTCTGGTACGATTCCAGGCCCCTCAAGGTCGGGTGGTTTACAATGTTGGCGGCGGTAGGGGCCGAGGTCGTCTTTCAGCGCGTCTTCGGGTATTCCCACGGCTTGGACTCCATGACCCCGGAGTTC
>DATHTZ010000472.1:0-12098 GCA_035462675.1 Nitrospiraceae bacterium
GGTGAAGGGTACGAAGCGGCTGCTGCACTTCGACGTGATGACGACTGATGAGGCGACGGCGCTGACGCTCGCCAAGCAGCATCTGACCAGCATTGGGGAAGGTGACGTGCCGGTGACAGTGAAAGAATGTCAGTTCTGCCACACCGAACCGCTCGTGATGTTTTCCCCCGAGCAGCAGCGCCAATTCCGAGAGCAAGGCGGGTTCATTATCACCCTCTCAACCTAGCAGGCTGTGGGAAAGCGATGTCGGCTCGCTGGGAGTCTACTGGCTTGCATGTCCTGGGCAACAGAACACGATCCCGCAGGAAGCTCAGAAAGGCGACCTTCTCACCCGCCCAACCCTGGCGCGCCGAGACGCGCCTTGTCCCAGGCAAGGCCGCTGCGAGTGATGGGCCGCAGGCGTACCCTCTGGGGCGCACGGTGCGACGAATAAGGAGCACCACGTCTGTGCGCGCCGCCGAGTCGGTGAGGCGGCCGGGTCCCCGTTGAGGATTTCGATGAGCCGAGAACGACGCTGGCGAGCTTTTTCAGCGTCCTGCTAAGAAGCTGGTGGGGACTCGTGTGGCAAGAGGGGCACCTCTTTCTTTTCAAAGGCAAAGTGAATAATCAAGAAAACGACCCCCACGCTGATCGCCGAATCGGCGACATTGAAGGCCGGCCAATGGTAGGAGTCCACATAGACATCGAGAAAATCGATTACCTCGCCATACCGTAATCGATCGATTAAGTTTCCGATCGCCCCTCCAAGAATTCCGGCAATACTGAGCTGACCCATCCAATCTTTCTTCGGCAACCGGAAGAGAATCGTCCCCAATAGAGCGAGCGCAAACAGCGACGTCACCCCGAAGAACACCATGCGAAATGCATCGCTGCTGCCGGCCAACAACCCAAAAGCGGCGCCGGGATTGCGGATATAGGTCAAACTGAAAAGATTCGGAACAATCGGAATGGATTCATTCAGCCGCATCGACTGCACGATGGACAGTTTCGTCGCCTGATCGATCCCCACGATCGCGCCAGCGAGCAACGCCAGGAGCAGATAGCGAACAGGCCCGCTCATTACTGCACCGCCTCCACGCAGCGATCGCAGAGCGTCGGATGGGTAGTATCTTCCCCGACTGCCTCCCGATAGTTCCAACAACGCTCACACTTCAGTCCTTTCGCTCTTGACCTCAGGATGGCGATATCTGACGCAACTGTAGAATCATTGACCAGCCCAACCTGAGAAACAATAAATAGGAAGGGCAAGTCCGCTTCGTATGGTTTAAGGAAATTATAGGCCTCTGGCTTCGCAAGAAGTTGTATTCTTGCTTCGAGCGAGGAACCAATGTCTTTGTTCCGCCGCATTCCCTCCAAAAGCCCTTGAACCTCCACACGATATTTCAGCAGCCGTTCCCATCGTTGCGCAAGCGCGGAATCCTGCCATTGAGGCTGGACCTCTGGGAATGCGCTCAGATGAACACTGTTCACTCCGAGACGCCCTCCCGGCTGCTCGGCCAAGGTCCGCCAGATCTCTTCGGCTGTAAAGCTCAATATCGGGGCCATCAGCTTCGTGATGGCGACGACAATCTCGAAGAGCACCGTCTGCGATCCGCGACGCAAGGGCGAATCGGCCCGGAAGGTATAGAGACGATCCTTTAGAATATCGAGGTAGACAGCGCTCAGGTCCACTGAGCAAAAGTTGTTGAGCGCATGGAAGATCGTGTGAAACTCAAAATCTTCATAGGACTTCTGAACCCGCGGAATCAGTTCGCTGAGCCGATGCAGCGCCCAACGATCCAATTCAGGCAACTGCCCATACGGGATTCGATCTTTGTTCGGGTCGAAGTCGTATAGATTACTCAGGAGAAAGCGACAGGTATTCCGAATCTTTCTATACGCCTCGATGAGATGGTTCAAGATTTCAGGGGAAATCCGAAGATCATCGCGATAATCCTGCGCCGAGACCCACAGACGCAGGATTTCTGCGCCCGATTGCTTGATCACATCCTGCGGCGCGACGACGTTCCCCGCCGACTTAGACATCTTCTTGCCTTGCCCATCGAGAACAAATCCGTGGGTCAGGACTGCCTTATATGGCGCGCGATGATCCGTGACGACGCCGGCCAGCAAGGCACTGTGGAACCAGCCTCGATGCTGATCCGACCCTTCGAGATACAGATCAGCCGGCCACCATTTCCGTGCTTTCAAGACCGCGGCATAACTGACTCCCGATTCGAACCAGACATCGAGAATGTCCCGCTCCTTCTCAAAATCCGTCCCACCGCACTTTGAACAAGTCGTGCCCTTGGGCAACAGCTCCGCAGCCGATTGCTGAAACCACACATCGGCCCCTTTGGATTCCATCAACGTCGCGATGTGCTCGATCACAATCGGATCGGCCAGGACAGATCGGCACCCGGTGCAGGTAAAGCCGGGAATCGGCACGCCCCACACACGCTGACGCGACAAACACCAATCGGGACGGTTCTCGATCATTCCGTTGATCCGATCGCGGCCGTAGGCTGGAATCCAATGGACCCGTTCGATCTCCGCCAGCGCCTCTTTCCGAAGTTCGTTCGTGTCCATCGACACGAACCACTGTTCGGTCGCGCGGAAGATGACAGGATTCTTGCAGCGCCAACAGTGCGGATAGGAGTGGTTCAACGAACCCTGACCCAGCAATCGTCCATTGGCCTGCAGAAATTCCACGATCTTCGGATTCGCCTTCAACACATGCTGACCGGCGAATTCTTTCACGACGTCGGTAAATCGACCGCCGTTGTCGACCGGCGCAAGAATTTCCAACCGTTCACCAGGCGAAGCCTTGGCATTGTGCTCAAGAACGAGGATGTAGTCTTCCATACCGTGACCCGGCGCAATATGGACACAGCCGGTTCCCTGGTCGAGGGTCACGAAGTCACCAAGCAAAATGGGTGAGAGGCCCGTGGTCAGGGGCCGTTGGGTCTCGATCCCTTCGAAGCCTTCGCGCCCTTTCTTCACTCCCAACACCTTCGCACCTTCGAGTTTGCAGGCCTTTGTCACACTCTCAAGAAGCTTCTCTGCAACGATCAGTACCTCGTCGCCGATCTGGACAAACGCATAGTCGATCTCGCCATGGAGACAGACCGCTTGATTGGCCGGAAGGGTCCATGGGGTGGTCGTCCAGATCACGACGGAGACCAACTTGATGTCGAGGGGGAAGGAGATGCCAGGGAAGGTCTGGCTCAGTACCGTGGGCGACGTGACCAACGGAAACTTCACATAGATCGAGGGAGAGGTATGATCTTCGTATTCGACTTCAGCCTCGGCAAGGGCGGTTTGGTCCGCCGTGCACCAGAGCACCGGCTTCAGTCCCTTATAGACGCCGCCCCGCTCCACAAATTTCCCGAATTCACGGATGATCGTGGCCTCGTAACCAGGATTCATCGTGAGATAGGGATGCTGCCAATCGCCCAAGATACCGAGCCTCTGAAACTCCTCACGCTGAATCGTGTAAAACTTCTCCGCATACTCCCGACAGAGTCGGCGGATGGCCGGGGTATCGAGCGTCTTTTTCTTGTCGCCGAGTTCTTTGAGGACTTGATGTTCGATCGGAAGGCCATGGCAATCCCACCCTGGCACATAAGGCACCTGGTAACCCGCCATTGTCTTCGATTTGATGATGATGTCCTTGAGGATCTTATTCAGCGCGTGACCGATATGAATGCGTCCATTGGCATAGGGTGGCCCATCGTGCAAGACATATAGCGGCCGGCCTCTCCCCGCCTCTTGAATCTGTTCGTACAACCGTTCCTTCTCCCACGAGGCAAGAAGTTCAGGCTCCCGCTGCGGCAGGTTCGCCTTCATGGGAAAATCGGTTTTGGGGAGATTGAGTGTGGCCTTGTAGTCCATAACCTGTCTGGTCTCTCACGAAAACATTAGAACGTGATTGCGATCAAGGGTTGGAATATACCGGAATGACAGGCGAGGCACCAGTCCTTAGCTTGGATGGCGGGATCGTCAAAAACGTCTTCCGGCAAGGCCGCAGCGAGCGAACATGCGAGGCGTTTCCTTCACACCCACCCCGAGCAGTCAGAACAGCTCTATCCCGGACGGTACGTTGAGCATGTGAGCGATGCGAGAACGACGCCAGGTGAAAGGTGCGTCTAGGCGCACCGGGACTGGCGGGTGGGAATCAAACCGTTTTTCACCATCCTGCCCATTAACTGACGGCCATCATGCGATCCAGCGCAATCTTCGCCCAATGTTTCTCATCGTCCGGAACGACGATGTGGTTTACGACATGGCCGTCGGCAAGGTTTTCCATCGCCCAGCAGAGATGGGCTCCATCGATCCGGAACATCGTCGCGCACTGGCAGACCGTAGAGGACAGGAAGAAGACCTTCTTATCGGTGAGGTCACGCTTTAATCGATTGACCAGATTCAACTCGGTTCCCACTGCCCACGCCGCCCCGGCCGGTGCCGCCGTCACCGTTTTGATAATGAACTCCGTCGAGCCGGATAGGTCAGCCTTGTTCACGACGTCTTCGTGGCATTCGGGATGGACGATCACCTTCCCAGCCGGATACTGCTTGCGAAAATTGTCCACGTGCACGGGCTGGAACATTTGGTGCACACTGCAGTGGCCTTTCCAGAGGATGAGTTTCGCGCGCTTGATCGCCTCACGCGTATTGCCCCCGTTGGGTTGATAAGGGTCCCAGACGACCATCTCTTCTCGCGGCAACCCCATCTTGTTGGCCGTATTGCGGCCCAAGTGCTCGTCCGGGAAAAAGAGAATTTTCTCTCGCCTGGCCCAGGACCATTCTATGACCGCCTTCGCATTGGAGGAGGTACAGGTAATCCCGCCGTGTTCGCCGCAAAAGGCTTTGAGCACCGCGGCAGAGTTCACATAGACCGCCGGCATGACGGTCTCTTCCACAGGAAGAATGCGCCCCAACGTCTCCCAACATTGATCGACCTGTTCGATGGCCGCCATGTCCGCCATGGAACAGCCGGCAGCCATGTCCGGGAGGATTACCGTTTGCTTGGAGCGACTCAGGATATCGGCCGTCTCGGCCATGAAATGTACGCCACAAAAAACGATATACTGCCGCTCCGACCGCTCGGATGCCAGTTTCGAGAGCAGAAGGGAATCCCCACGAAAATCCGCATGCTCGATGACTTCATCTCGTTGATAGTTATGGCCTAGGATCATCACGCGATCACCCAGCACACGTTTCGCCTCAGACGTCCGGCGGAATAGTTCCTCCGCGGGCAATTGCTGGTAATCCGTGACCGGCTTTGGAAGCGTCGAGAGTGTCTGCATCCTGTCCTTCGAGAAATAGTGTGAGGGTTCATTCTACGTGAGGGTTTCCCGACAATCAATGAAGCGGCCGATGTGAGGAGTTCTAGCAGGCTGCTGGAAGGCCCTATGAATACACCAGAACTTCACTGGTCCGCACGTCAGGGATAACAGGACACCGTGCAGGGTGCTCAAAAAGGCCAGACTTCTCACCCACCCACCCCTGGCGCGCCGAGACGCGCCTTGTCCCGAGCAAGGCCGCAGCGAGCGAAGAGGCGAGGAGGTACAAACCGCACTTCGTGTGAGCCGTTCGCCCATAGGATAGATCTTGGCGAACGGAAAAGCCCCTCCAGTGTTTCCGATCTCCGAGAGGCTCCCCCTTAACGTTGAGCCACTGAGCGATGCGAGAACGAAGCTGGTGGACTTTTTCAGCAGCCTGCTAGGCCTAATACCCTGTTGACAACGCAAATGGCCGGCGATACGATTGCTTCTTGAAGCTAGGGGAGCCACACGGCTGAGAGTCCACCTAAACGGACGACCCTCAGAACCTGACCTGGGTAATACCAGCGTAGGGAAGCGAGAACAACCGGAACCGTTGGTCTCTCTGCCGCACCCCCTTGCTAGTGGTGCGGCTTTTTTATTTTTGACGATTGACCGCAGTTCACGTTTTGGAGAAAGGATCTCCTCATGAGCGACCATACAATCGGCAATGGATCTGCAACAGGCAATGGACACACCTCCGCCGGGTCAGCCTTGACGACCACACCGTTCCCAGCCTCCAGAAAAGTGCATGTGCTGGGAGCGCAGACCGGCGTACGGGTCCCAATGAGAGAAATCAGTTTGACCGCTACCAAGTCGATGAATGGGGGCGCGCCCATCGTCAATCAACCGATCACGACCTACGATACCTCCGGCCCCTACACAGATCCTGCCATAACAATTGATGCGCGGTCTGGATTAGCGCCCTATCGCAGAAACTGGGTCATCGGCAGGAACGATGTCGTCGAACTTGCAGATATCTCTTCCCATTATGGCCGCCTGCGCGCAGCCGATTCCAAGCTGGACGCACTCCGATTCCAGCACATTCGCAAGCCACTACGGGCCAACCCAGGCATGAACGTGACCCAGCTCCACTACGCCAGACAAGGCATTGTCACGCCGGAAATGGAATTCATTGCGATCCGAGAGAACCAATCCCGCGAAGTAGCGCGCGAACTGGCCTCGCGGAATGGACACGGTGGAGGAGTCACCCAACACCCGGGCCAGTCATGGGGCGCAAGCATTCCTTCTGTGATCACACCGGAATTTGTCCGCGATGAAGTCGCCCGCGGGCGCGCGATCATTCCGGCCAACATCAACCATCCGGAGAGCGAACCGATGATCATCGGCCGCAACTTTCTGGTGAAGATCAACTCCAACATCGGCAACTCGGCAGTCGCCTCCTCCATCGAAGAAGAAGTGGAAAAGATGATCTGGTCCATTCGATGGGGTGCCGACACGGTCATGGACCTCTCGACCGGCAAGAACATCCACGAGACTCGCGAATGGATCATCCGCAATTCGCCGGTACCCATCGGCACCGTACCGATCTATCAAGCGCTCGAAAAGGTCGGGGGCAAGGCCGAAGACCTGACCTGGGAGATCTATCGCGACACCCTCATCGAACAGGCCGAGCAAGGCGTAGATTACTTCACCATCCACGCCGGTGTACGCCTTGCCTATGTGCCGATGACCGCTAAGCGCATGACCGGCATTGTCTCCCGAGGCGGCGCCATCCATGCGAAGTGGTGTCTGGCTCATCATCAAGAAAACTTTACCTATACCCACTTCGAAGACATCTGCGAGATCATGAAGGCCTACGACGTGTCGTTCAGCTTGGGCGATGGGTTGCGCCCAGGCTCCATAGCCGATGCCAACGACGAGGCGCAATTCGCAGAGCTGGACACCTTGGGTGAACTGACCAAGATTGCCTGGCGCCACGACGTCCAGGTCATGATTGAAGGACCAGGCCACGTGCCCATGCACATGATCCAGGTCAACATGGAAAAACAGTTGAAGGCCTGCCAGGAGGCACCCTTCTATACGCTGGGGCCGCTCACGACCGACATCGCGCCGGGCTACGACCACATCACCTCCGGCATCGGCGCAGCCATGATCGGGTGGTTCGGCTGTGCGATGCTTTGTTATGTGACGCCCAAGGAACACCTCGGCCTTCCCGACCGCGACGATGTAAAAACCGGCGTCATCACCTACAAGATCGCCGCCCACGCGGCGGACCTCGCCAAGGGCCACCCAGGCGCGCAGATTCGAGACAACGCCCTATCCAAGGCCCGCTTCGAGTTTCGCTGGGAAGACCAGTTCAATCTTTCGCTTGATCCGGACACGGCAAAACTCTTTCACGACGAGACCTTACCGGACAATGCCGCCAAGGTCTCGCACTTCTGCTCCATGTGCGGCCCTCATTTCTGCTCGATGAAGATCACGCAGGATGTGCGCGACTATGCCGCACAATTACAGGTAGATGAACACACAGCGATTCAAATCGGCATGAAGGAAAAGGCAGAAGAATTCAAAAAGACCGGCTCCGAGATTTACCGATAAGGCTGCTCAAAATGGTTCTCCGGCAAGGCCGCAGGCGAGACCAAACCGGAGACGTACCCTCGGGGGCGCACGATGCGACGAATCAGGAGCACCACGTCCGTGCGCGCCGCCGAGTGGTGAGGATGGCCCGGTCCCCGTTGAGGATTTCGATGAACCGAGAACGAAGTTGGCGTCCGTTTTCAGCATCCGTTGAACGGAGAACAGATCATGAGTAAACCTCGACCAGCTCCATTAAGAGAAAGAGATATTACTCGGCAGATTGCGCGGGAATACTATAAAGAGTTCGACCAACTTATCGAAAGCGATGTGATCATTGTCGGCGCGGGACCTTCCGGGTTGATCTGTGCCCATGATCTGGCCGCGATGGGATTTCGGACGGTCATCGTCGAGCAGAGCCTTGCTCTTGGCGGCGGATTTTGGTCCGGCGGCTATCTGATGAACAAGGCCACAATCTGTGAGCCGGCCAACGAGATCCTTGAAGAGATCGGCGTGCCCTGCAAGAAGATCACGGAATGCGAGGGCATGTACATGGTCGATCCCCCGCACGCAACCGGCGCGCTGATTGCGGCGGCATACAGAGGAGGCGCCAAGGTCATGAACCTCACTAGAGTCGTCGACTTAGTGCTTCGTCGCGACGGCATGCTCGAAGGCGTGGTGGTCAATAACACGACGGCTGAAATGGCCGGGCACGAGATGATCCACGTGGATCCCATCGCGCTCGAAAGCAAGATTGTGGTGGACGCAACGGGCCACGATGCTGTCGTTGTGGAACTGTTGCACAAACGCAATCTCTACAAAGTCGTGCCCGGCAACGGCGCCATGTGGGTGTCCCGATCCGAAGAGGAAGTCATGGACCGAACCGGCGAGGTCTATCCCAACTGTTTCGTGATCGGATTAGCCGTAGCGGCTGTCTACGGTACCCCGCGCATGGGACCGGCCTTCGGCTCCATGTTGCTCTCAGGGCGCTACGGCGCGGAATTGATTAAGAAGAAGCTGAAGAACGAGTAACTTGTTCCCGCGGTTCTTGTGGGCTGATCAAAAAGGTCAGCCGGCAAGACCGCAAAGAGTGCGGACCCGGAGACGCACTACTGATGTACGTTGAGGAGTTCGCACAACTAATAGCGACGCGGGGACCTTTTTCATCGGCCTGATTACTATGAATGAACAAGATTTTTTGATACAAGGCGAAGGCCACGAAGAAGATAAACGCGAGGCGTGGCAACTCTTCCAACAGGCCTATGAACGCCAGATGAAGGGCGAACTGGAAGAGGCCGTGACGCTCTATAAAAAATCGATCGAGACGCATCCCACTGCCGAGGCCTATACCTTCCTCGGATGGACCTACAGCTTCATGGGGCGGCTCGACGATGCGATCGAAGAATGTCACAAGGCGATCGCACAGGACCCCGACTTCGGCAACCCCTACAATGACATCGGAGCGTATCTGATCGAGAAGGGCGAACTCGACGAAGCCATGACTTGGTTTCAGAAGGCCCTGCATGCAAGACGCTATGAGAGCCCGGCCTTCCCCCATCTCAACCTGGGTCGGGTCTACGAGCGCAAGGGCCAATGGACCGAGGCCATCGATTCCTACAAGAGAGCCCTGGTCCTGAATCCCAGCTACGCCTTAGCCAAGAAAGCGCTGGGACGATTGATCAGCTCACTCAACTAACGCAAGAGCTACCGAACCTTAACCGAAGCCTTCTTCACATGAACGAAAAAGCTATTCTTGTCGCTGTCACCGACATCTTCTTTTACACCAAAGTCCGCGATGCCCTGATGTCGAAGGGCTACCGGATCGAACGGGCTCGCACCCAGCAGGACATCGCAGAAAAGGCTTCATCCACGACTCCGTCCGCCTTCATTTTGGACATGAATGACGAGCGGCTGAACGCCTTCCAAGCCCTGGAAACCCTCAAAGCCGACGCAAGCATGAAAGCCATTCCCATCCTCGCCTTCGCCAATCATGAAGAAGTCGATACCTTTAACCGGGCCAGAACGCTCGGCGTGAACAAAATCGTCTCGCGCAACGAGTTCTCCTCTCGATTGAAAGATCTGGTCGAGGAAGTAGCAGGGAATCACGCATGAAACAGTCACGCCTCCACGAACACCACGCGAAGCTTGGGGCGACCTTTGAAGATGTCGCAGTATGGGACATGCCCGCCCACTATGGCAAGTGGGGCGTGGAATATCAGGCGGTGCGCCACGCAGTCGGACTCTCCGACCTCTCGCACCGGGGCAAGATTCGCGTCACCGGCGACGATCGCATAAAATGGCTGCAGGGCCTCATCAGTAACGATATTCTGCCGCTCCAGCCAGGCCAAGGCCGCTATTCAAGCTTTCTCACCCACAAAGGCAAGATGCTCAGCTACTTTCGTGTCTATGTCATGGCTGAGAGCCTGTGGGTGGAAGATGTCGGCGAGGTCGGCGACGCCACCTTTCAAGCCCTCCGAAAGTTTCTGCTCTACGGCATTAAAGCGAAGATGGAGAACTGTGCGGAGTCCTGGGGGCTCTTGCTTGTCAGTGGACCCAAGACGTGTGCGACTGTCAGTGCTGCCTTCGGCGTCGAGATGAGCGACCTCGAACCAGTGAGTGCCATCGCCGCCAAGATCGGTGGCCAGACCGCCTTCTTCCTGCGCACAGAAGAGACCGGAGAGGACGACCTAGAGATACTACTGCCTACTGACACTCTCCCCACGGCCTGGGAACGGCTCATGGAAGCCGGCGCGGCATACGGCATCAACGCCGTCGGTGATCACGCTCGTGAGGCACTCCGCATAGAAGCAGGGCTACCCAAGGCCGGGCCAGACCTCAATGAAGAGATCGTCCCACCGGAAGCGAACCTGGAAGGAAAAGCGTTCAGCTTGAATAAGGGCTGCTACCCTGGGCAAGAAGTCGTGGCGAGGATGGACACCTATGGCAACGTACGGCGAAAATTGGTTGGGCTCGTCATGAATGGCTCGATCATCCCACCGAGGGGCGCCAAGCTATTCAGCGGAGATCGAGAAGTCGGCTGGGTCAGCAGTGCCACGGACTCTCCACAGATCAAAGCCCCTATCGCCCTCGCGTTCCCACTTCGAGACTTTTCAGTCCCCGGCACCAACCTCACCGTCGAAATCGACGGTGCGCGTCACGCTGCGAGGGTGCAGGCACTCCCCTTCTACCGTCGCGCCTAACCCATCAGGCTGCTGAAAAGTCCCGCCAGCAGCGGTCTCGGCTCATCGAAATCCTCAATGGGGACCCGGCCGCCTCACCGACTCGGCGACGCGCACGGACGTGGTGCTCCTTATTCGTCGCACCGTGCGCCCCAGAGGGTACGCCTCCGGTTTCGACTCGCCTGCGGCCTTGCTGGACGGCCTTTTTGAGCAGCCTTCCACTTTACTTTTCGGGGTTCCTGACTGACGACAAGGCGCTGGCGAAAGCCAGCAGGCTCTTCCGCTCGTCGTCTTCGAGCGCCAGCAAGAGGTGGGCCTCCTCGGCATGCATCAAGCGAAGGCTGAGAAACGGTTCTTCACGGCGTTTCTCTTTGTTGTCCCACATCGCATCAATCAGCTGAACTTTGTCCAACTGGCCGACCGACACCAAATCGTAGCGAAAATACGAATCGCCGACGACCATGTCGAACAGGACGTTGCCGGCAGTGAGCAACACGAGATTAAAGCGCCCTTGATCTTCGTAGCCCTCCGGCAAAAACTTGTTGATGTGGCACAGCGCGACTTTGCGATCCCCTAAGGCTGCACGAATTTTTTCTTTGAGTACCGGGTAATCGATCTGCATGGGCTTATCATCAAGCCCCGTCGCCGCCGCAGCAGCATTGCGAACCTGTTCAAAAATTTCATCCGCCGACATCAATCCTGCCATCTGTGTAATCCTTTCATCCGAACCCTGTTAACCCGCTGTACGCCAAGCCTTCACCGCTCTGGCGACACCGATTAATCCAAGAGCTGCCCACGCAAACTCCAAGAAAATGAATCCGACTCGCTGATCCTCAATCGCCACGACCGCTAACAGCAACGACCCAATAATGTTGCACGCGAGGTATCCCGCGTGCAGCTCACTCCAGACCCCGCTCTGAAGCAAACCATACGCTGACAGCACCATCAAGGCGCCCATCACCGAAATCAGCTGCAACAGCACCGCGCACCTCGCCTCACCCTCCGCACACAACGCTGGTGTACCGTAACTGGCTATCTATCACGATTTCAAGAGAATCTTCGCCGCGACGGTGACAACT
>DATHTZ010000473.1:0-8412 GCA_035462675.1 Nitrospiraceae bacterium
TGTCCCTACGACTGGCCGGAGCCGTTCGGGCTTGTGTTGATTGAAGCACTCGCCTGCGGCACGCCGGTGTTGGCGTATCGGCGTGGATCTATTCCTGAACTCATTGATGACGGCGAGACGGGATTCGTCTGCGAGGGGCTCGACGAGATGACGGCAGCCGTCCAAGGGATTCCTGGAATCGATCGGCGACGATGTCGGCTGACCTTCGAGCAGCGGTTCAGCGTGGAACGAATGGCGCAGGACTATCTCCGGGTGTATGAACAGCTGGCGCTTGGCAGCACGGGTGAACGGGAGACAGAGGCTGCGAGTTTTGTATCCTGGCCTACGTTCTCCAGCAATGCGTAACCGGTGGATGAGTCTCTGAGTGCAGGAGGATATGGATGCAGGAGCCAAATGAGGAGCTCCCTCATGACACCTTGGGATGGGCGCTATCGTCCCTGTTCAACATCCGACAAACTGCTGGAAGTTCTCCCTTCAAACTGTCTCCTTGACAGGGAAACTTATGGGATCACGGTGAGAGTTCTTCATCTTTGCACGCATGACATCAGAGAAGGGTTGCATGAGAATTCTCCACCTAAGCACGCATGACATCAGCGGCGGCGCGGCTCGCGCCGCCTTTCGCCTGCACACGGCGTTGCGCGGCCTGGGCCATGCGTCCACCATGCTGGTGGCCCATCGCGCGAGTGACGCCCCCACGGTGACCGCCCTCGTGCGTTCCCAGGATTTTGCCACGCGGCTGCGACGTCGTCTGCGACGGAGCCAGATTCTTCGAGATTTCGCACGCTATCACGCCACCCGACCTACCGGTCCGGAACCGTTTACTGATGACCGAAGCCAGCATGCGCTCGACCTCATGAGACAAGTCCCGCCCTGTGATGTGATCACGCTGCAGTGGGTCGCGGGGTTTGTCGATTATCACGCGTTCTTCCGCGCGCTCCCACCGGGTATCCCTGTTGTGTGGCAATTGCACGATATGAATGTCCTGACGGGTGGGTGCCACTATGATCAAGAGTGCGGGCAGTATCGTGAGGGATGCGGGGCCTGCCCGCAGCTGGGATCGACCGATCCGGAGGATCTTTCCCGACAGGTCTGGACGCGAAAACAGGCGGTGTTTGAGGCGCTGGAGGCGACGCGGCTTCACCTCGTCGCGCCCAGTCGCTGGATGCTGGAAGCCGCCCACAGCAGTCCGCTCCTGTCCAAGTTTTCTGCGACGCGGATTCCGAATGGGGTCGACGTGGAGGAGTTTGCGCCGCGCGACCGACGTCTCGCGCGGGAGATGCTGGGCCTGCCCCAGGGGGCCCAGGTCGTCATGTTCGTCTCGGACAACCTGACGAACCGGCGGAAGGGTTTCTCCTTCCTCTCGGCCGCGCTGTCCGGGCTGCCGGCTCACAATCTCTTCCTGGTTTCCGTCGGGAGAGGGAAACCCCCGGACACGGGTGCAATCCCCTGTGTGCATATGGGCCACGTCGAGAATAACCGATGGTTGTCGATGATTTACAGTGCGGCGGATCTCTTCGTGATCCCCTCCGTGCAGGATAACCTGCCGAATACCGTGCTGGAGTCCATGGCCTGCGGCACGCCTGTCGTGGGGTTCGATGTCGGCGGCATTCCGGACATGGTACGGCCCGGCAGGACTGGCCAGCTGGTTCCGGTCGGGGACTCCGTCGCCTTACGCCATGCGATAACTGATCTACTTAACGCTCCACACATATGTCGGCAGATGGGAGCGGAGTGCCGCACGGTGGCGCGGGAAGAGTATTCCTATGACGTATTGGCCAGACGGCATACCACACTGTACGAATCATTGCTTCCCCAAGCACGCCTGGGAGTGGAGGGGAGATTTCCTGCAGCTTCAGAAAAAGACTCATATGAAATTCCTACTGCTGTGTCGCGATTTTGAGAGCTCGTGCGGAAGCCGATCGCCTTCGGAATCTTCGCCTTCGAAGATTGTGAGAGGCGGAGCGGCTTAGGTTCAGAAATAGAGGAGGTTTTGGTGTGGCTGACCACGACAAGGCGGTGAAAGCTCGGGCAGGATCCGGGTGGGATTTGTTGAGGACGAGGGATTTCGGCCTTCTGTTCTCCGGCCAGGTCGTGTCCCAGATCGGCGACGGCATGAACAAGGTGGCTCTGCTGTGGTTCGTGTATGAGATGACGGGGTCGGCCTTTAAGATGACGCTGATCGGATTGCTCCAGACGATTCCGCCGTTGGTTTTTAGCCCACTCATCGGTGTCTATCTCGATCGGATGAGGAAAAAGCCTGTGATGATCTGGGTGGACCTCATCCGTACTGGGTCGGTCATGCTCATTCCCTTGCTCTATGCCATGGATGCCTTGACGCTAGAATGGCTCTACGTGCTCGTTTTCTTGACGTCGATCGTCTCCACAGTGTTCGGTCCGGCGTTGGCATCGGCTGTTCCGCTTCTTGTTCCTCGCGCTCGGCTGACCGCCGCCAATGCGTTGATCCAAAGCACGACCAATATCGGCCTGCTGATAGGGCCAGCAGTCAGCGGGGTGGGGATTGCTATGATGGGAGCCCACAACGTGTTGTACCTTGATGCGGCCACGTTTTTCATATCTGCGTTGTGCCTCATGCCGATTTGCTTGCGTGAAACGCTGCAATCGCGCGCACGATTGGCAGATCGAGCCACAATCTTCCAAGATCTTTTGGTTGGGTACCGATTTATCTTCGTCCAGCATCGGACCGTACTTCTCCTCATGTTTACCGCCGCGCTCTACAGTTTGGGTGTGAGCGCCTTTATGCTCTTATTGCCCGTATTTGCAACGCAACTGTTTGATGCGAGCTCCGTCGAACTTGGGTGGCTGTGGTCATCGCTTGGGATCGGCATGCTGGCTGCGTCCGTCTGGCTGGGTTGGATCAATCAGGGCGATCTCCAAAACCGCCTACGGTTGGTTTCCGCAGCTTTGGCTGTCGGTGCCATCGCGGTGTGTACGCTGGGAATGTTACCGGCGCCGGTCATGGCCGCTGTTCTCATCATCATATTCGGCGGCAGTACCGCCATCTTCACGCCGGTTGTGTGGGCGATGTTGCAAGAGTTGACGCCAGAACCTCTCTTAGGCCGTGTCTTTACTACCTTCAGCGCCGGTGCCATGGCCGCCGCCATGGTCGGGATGGCCGGGTTCGGTTGGGTGGCAGATGCCGTCGGACCTGCAACGAGTCTTGTGGGTATCGGGTTGCTGTTGTTGGGCACCGCGACGGTCGCAGCTGCGTTCAGTCGACGACATCCTGGCACAACGGCTCCCAATCTTATTCCGGCGTGAGTCGGTTCCATCGTGTTTCATCGCTTAGGCTGATTTCGATGGAAATGAACCTGAGAGATGTGAGATGGTCCAGGCTCATGCGCATCGATTTTGGACAGGGAACAGCCCTCCTGGCATTCTGTATGTGTGCCGTGCTCGTGGGTCAGGTCACGAATCCGTCGCTCGCACAGGGTGAACAGCGTTCGATTACATCAGCTCAGTCTTCCGCCGATCAGAGCAAGACGACGGATTCCAAGACTCCTGCCAAGGTACAGAAAGAACTGCCATCCGCCGAGCCCTCTGTTCAGGAACCCAAGCCGGCTCAACCGAACACGCCAACATTCAAGAGTGATGAATCAAAGACGAAAAAAGAAACTGGAGAAGAAGCGGCAGAGAAGGGAAAAGAGGGGACGGGCAGGAAAGCCGTATCCTCGCTGATTCTCACGGTCAAGTTGGCGTTGCTGGGAGATCCTCGCCTCTTTCCGTACGAGATTGAAGTGGGGGCCGGATCGGACGAGGTTACGCTGACGGGGAAAGTCTCCACCGAGGCGGAAAAGGCCGCGGCGGCGGAAATTACGAGCACGGTACCGACCGTGAAATCTGTGTCGAACAAGCTGGAGGTGATCAAAGAACTGCTGGAGGTGATCGCGCACAAACAGGACGACATCATTACCCGCCAGGTCAAAGAGCAATTTGCCAAAAGTGTCACCGTGACTGCCGCCAATTTCGATGTGAAGACGGAGCAGGGAGTGGTGTCCCTCAGCGGCGCCGTACGATTCCAAGTCATTGTGTTGGAAGCAGTAGAAGCGACCAAGCAGGTTCCGGGGGTGAAAGCTGTGAAGACAGATAAGGTCAAGATCGAGAGTGAGGGGTGAAACCTTGGGCCATTCTCACAACGAATCACACCGCTGCGCAGAACATTACACAGGAAAAGGTCCCCGCCGTGATCCGCCGCCCCCTGCTCTTTACGAGAAATTTCGGTTTGATATGGCTCAGCCAGTTGGTATCCCAAGTCGGCGACGGCGTCTCCAACCTTGCCCTCCTCTGGTTCGTGTATTCGATTACCGGCTCGCCGGTGAAAACCACCATCATCGGACTCCTTCATACGATTCCACCTATCGTGCTCGGCCCCTTCATCGGCGTCTATGTAGACCGGTTGCCGAAAAAATTCTTCCTTATCGGATCGAACGTATTCCGGGCGGTGCTGATGGGCATCATTCCCTGCGCCGTATCAACCGACACGTTCACGGTCAATCTCTTGTATGTCCTTGTCCTCCTCGACGCGGTGGCGATGGCGATGTTCAGTCCTGCGCTGACGTCGTCGGTGCCCCTGATTGTTCCGCGCGAACAATTTACGGCAGCGAATGCTCTAATCCAGAGCACGACCAGTCTGGGTATCATTTTCGGTCCGGCAGTGAGCGGAATAGGGATTGCGCTGTTCGGTTCGCAGGAAGTGCTTTGTCTGAACGGGGTCACGTATTTCATGGCAGCGTTATGTCTTGGATTAGTGCGACTGGGATCCATGCAGACCTCTACTGCAGAACCAAAGACGACTGGTGGTTCAGCGTGGCAAGATCTCAGGGAGGGGCTGGCCTTCGTCGTGACCAAACAACGTGTCATCCTGCTCCTGATTTTGACTGCGGGGTGCTACGGATTCGGCGCCAGCGCGCTCTCGACGTTGTTTCCTGTCTTCGCAAGAAAGCTGTTAGGTCTGGGGCCGGTCGAGGTGGGCTACCTCTGGTCTTCCCTGGGAATCGGATTGCTCGTCATGTCGATCGTACTCCTGTGGTTTACAGAGCGGACTCTCGCCGACAGAGTCAACATCATCTTCTGGACGAGTGCGATGAGTGGGCTGGCGATTGTGGTGCTCGTCTGGATGAAAGACCTCTACCTAGTCAGTTTTCTCATGATGGTGATCGGAGGAGGGATGGGAGCCTTTACTCCAATCGCCTGGGGCGTCGTGCAAGAGTTGACACCCCGAATGATGGTGGGACGCGTCCTAGGCCTCTATGGCACAGGCGCGATGACGGCCGCCATCAGCGGGATCAGCATATTCGGCCAGGTTACAGAGCGGTTTGGTGAATCGACGGGAATAACGGGCATTGGCGCGACCTTTTTTCTCACTGCCTTCCTCGGAGGCTGGTTGAGCCGGTCAATCCGAAACCGATGAGAGGGCCTCATGAAAAACGTTTATCGTCAGAATGATCAATGTAGCATCATCATCACCTCCTCCTCGTTGACCGATGGCCACATCGAGGTTCTGAAGCAGGGCGACACGTTCGGTGTGTTCGATCGAGACGGGGACATCCATTCTCTCATAACGGGCTCGCAAGGCCTCTACCACGGAGGGACGCGCTTTCTCTCCCGTTTCGAGCTGACCATCAACGGGGAGCGGCCATTGCTGCTCAGCTCAACCGTCAATGAAGATAACGTCTTGCTGAGTGTCGATCTCACGAATCCCAACCTGACCCATAAAGGACAGGTCGAGATCGCAGGTGGTGCGCTACACCTGTCTCGGACTCGGTTCTTATGGCAAGGACTCTGTTTCGAACGCCTTCAAGTCCACAACTATAGCCTCCATCCCATTCCGGTCCGGCTATCCTTCTCAGTGGATGCCGATTTTGCCGATCTGTTCGAAGTCCGTGGGACGAAGCGAAACCGGCGAGGCCGACGCTTGGAGGCCGTCACGTCTAAAGACGGAATGTCGCTCGGGTATGAGGGGCTGGATCGTGTGGATCGATGGGTTACCGTCTGCTGTGCACCAGCTCCGACTACAATCCATGCCGGAGAGATCCACTGCGACACGCTCTTACCGGCGGGGGAAGTTGCCCAGTGGGATCTCACGATCTCTTGTGAAGTCGACAGGCGAATCAGCTGTGATCTCTCGTATGATGGCGCATTTGTCGAAGTAAAACGAGCGCGCCATTCCGCCAAAGCCGATGATTGCCTCATCGTGACATCGAATGAACAATTCAATGCCTGGCTGAGCCGCTCGTTTGCCGACCTCCATATGATGGTCGCAGACACCCCCGACGGCCCATACCCCTATGCCGGTGTCCCATGGTTCAGCACACCCTTCGGACGGGACGGCCTCATTACTGCTTTCGAATTTCTATGGGTTAATCCACGCATCGCTCGGGGTGTGTTGGCCTATTTGGCGGCGACCCAGGCGAGGGAGGTTGTTCCGGAGCGGGATGCAGAGATTGGCAAAATTTTGCATGAAACACGCAAGGGAGAGATGGCGGCACTCAATGAGATTCCGTACGGTCGCTACTACGGCAGCGTCGATGCGACGCCGCTCTTCGTCATGCTAGCCGGAGCGTACTATGAACGGACAGGTGATCGATCGTTCATCGCACACATCTGGCCGAATATCGAACTTGCGTTGCAGTGGATCGATCATGCGGGAGATCTCGATGGCGATGGCTTCGTGGAGTACAGCCGCCGGTCGAAAGGGGGGCTCATCCATCAAGGATGGAAAGATTCACGGGATGCCGTGTTTCATGCAGATGGCAGTTCGGCGGAAGGGCCCATTGCGCTCTGCGAAGTGCAAGGGTATGTGTTTGCCGCCAAGCAACGCGCGGCTCAATTAGCCCTGGCGCTGGGCCATACGGAGCAGGCCAGCCGTCTCCTCAAAGAAGCGGACACGCTCCGTACTCAGTTCGAGCGACGCTTCTGGTGCCACGACCTCTCGTCCTATGCCTTGGCCTTGGATGGACTCAAGCAGCCCTGTCGAGTCAGGACGTCGAATGCCGGCCACTGCCTCTGGACTGGTATTGCCGAGCAAAAGCACGGCATGAGGACGGCCAAGACATTAATGCGCGAGGAGTTTTTTAACGGATGGGGTGTCCGAACCGTTGCAGCCACTGAGATCCGCTTCAATCCCATGTCGTACCACAACGGATCGGTTTGGCCGCACGATAATGCCCTCATTGCAGCCGGTATGGCCTCCTATGGATTTAAACAAGGCGCATTAAAGATTCTTTGCGGTCTATTCGATGCCAGCCGGTTTCTCGATCTGCATCGGTTGCCTGAACTGCTGTGCGGATTCTCGCGCCGGGCCGGTGAAGGTCCGACGCTGTACCCGGTAGCCTGTAATCCTCAGACTTGGTCCTCGGTCGCACTGTTCCTGCTGCTTCAGTCCTGTCTCGGTTTGAGAATTGAGGCCCCGCTGGCCCGCCTGTCGTTCTCACAACCGGTCCTGCCGCCGTTCCTGAAGCACATTGAGATAAAGAATCTCAGGATAGGACACGCCGTAGTTGACCTCTCGCTTGAACGTCAGGCGAAGGATGTCGGCATCAACGTATTGCGGCGAGAAGGCCGAGTCGAGATTGTCGTCACGAAATAATCGAACGCGGCGCCTTCTTTCATGATGTCTGGATATACAGACATGAGACATCTTGTCCTCGCCGGACAAGATGTGCCTTCCATACACAACTTCCTTGTGTAACTGTCGTTTGTGCTGAGCCCGTCACGCAGTTGCATCCAACGAGTCCGCTTGTCTAGCGATTTCCATGACGGATTGTCTGACTCATAATGAGGAATCTGCGCGGCCATATTCATTGAAAACATTGAGAGGTATCCGATGTGGAAGTTTCAATCTGGTCGAACGGTCTAGGTCTTGCACTTGGTCCTGTCATCATGTGTATGGGCTAGGATACAGAGCCCATTCGACATCAGTGCGCAGAAAGAGAGGGTTTATGAAAGAGATACATCCCATCCCATCAATGACGTGTTCCGATATGCGGATGGGCCAGACCAGTGAAGGATTGCCGGTGATGCACGATCTGGAAGGTCCTACTTGCGCTCCGTGTGGAAGCCGTCGGTATTACCTCGTCTTTCGCGTGAGCGATGAGGGCAGGAACGGAATACTTGAGGGCCGATGTCGTAGTTGCCGTCACCCCAGAGGGTTGACAGCAGGCGAAATCGAAGGGGGATGTCGTGCCTAAATTGGAAGACGATGGACCAAGAACAACAGGAGGGGAGAGCCAGAACCGAGAGAACACGATGCGTCGGCATCGGCACGACAGCGTTCGTAATGAATTTCGATGGAGCACGTTACTACAGCCGGGTAAGGAGTGGCAAAGCCTCCAAGAGACTTTTGGAAATCATTGCCCGACGCAGCGCAGGAAGCAGCGCAATGTAGCGCCGAAC
>DATHTZ010000474.1:0-1904 GCA_035462675.1 Nitrospiraceae bacterium
GGGTAACCGGGCCCCAAACAAGGATCTGTCGAATTTCGCATTGGGTGCGCGGTTCAGCTATAGCCAGGTGTTGATGCCCGCGCAGTCCTATGAGCATGGGAAGAGTCCATACGGGCTCTATCAGATGGCTGGGAATGTCTGGGAATGGGTGCAGGATTGGTACGCCACGAACTATTATGAAATCTCGCCGGAACACAATCCGCAAGGACCCGAGCAGGGACAGTTCAAGGCGCTACGGGGTGGATCGTGGTCGGACTTGCCGAAATATCTCCTCACCTATGGCCGTTTCAAACTCCCACCCGAGACGCGCAATAGCTACACGGGCTTCCGCTGCGCCAAATCTTAGCAGGATGCTGAAATAGCCGCCCAACGTCGTTCTCAGTCGCCCGTCTCCTTGCGACGTACCCCAAGGGTACGCCTCAGTCGCCGGACTCCCTGCGGCCTTGTTGGGTCGTCTATTTGAGCATCCTGCTATAGAGAGCACACTTCATCGTTTTCGTACTCATAAGCGGCTGCTCAAAACGGTCATCCAGCGAGGCCGCAGCCGATGACAACACAGGAGGCGTAGCCTCTGGGCTACGTTGAGGATGTTGACGAGGGGAGAACGAAGTTGGGGATCGTTTTCAGCAGCCGCTAGTAGAGGCTCTTGCTGGCTTCTGCTGAGAGTGGACTTTCGTTCCCGGCGCTGTCGTAGGCGGAAAGCGCGAAGAAATAGGTCTGGCCCTTCGGAAGATGAGAGGCGGTATAGCTTGTGACCCTTCCTGTCAGGAAGGGCGACCCAGGGAAACTGTACGTACCGGAGGCCGTACCGACGTAAATTTTGTAGCCAGCGAGGTCAGGTTCCCTATTAGCCGTCCATGTCAGTGCCACGTTCCCCGTCGATGAGCTGGAATGAGGCTGAGTTGACGGGGGAGGGAATGACGGAGGTGTGGTGATAACAGGAGTCGGGGGTTGCAATAAGCTCGTGATCGCAGAGTTCTGGCGCAAGTTCAATGCAGACCGTGAACCCCTAGAAGGGGCAGCGTTGCCTGTTCCTGCTGAGGCTGTAGAGTGAGCGCCTGCCGTTCCGGTGAATGGAGAGGGGGCTGTCGGAGCGGCCACAACAGAGTCAATCGAAGGAATTCCAGGAGGAGGTGCGGTCATCGATTTCGTGATGGGCGTCGTTGTTGCGGGAGGTATGCCGTTGCCGGCATCGGCTGTCGTCTGCATGACCTGCCCGGCTTCGATGTTCGATGTCTGTGCTGCACGGGGTATCTGGGATGAGGTGACAGGAGCGGTTATCGAGGCAACGGTTGGACGCTTGGTCAATGTCCGATGCTGTGGTAATGGCATAGTCAGCGGAGAAATCGAAGATATGGGCGGTCCGATCGGGCTTGTGATACGAGTGGGCTCAGCGCTGGGAGATTGGAGGATAGTTCCTTGCGTTGGGGCAGGTGGAGCAGCGGATTCAACGGCTGAATGGTGAATCAAGCTATGACGGCGTGGCATCTCTTGCTCTGCAGCTGAAATGATTGTGGGTATCGCTGTAGATAGAAGGCCCTGGAATAGTAGTGCTGCAAGGACGGCAAGCTGGAACCGGGGCGTTGCGATGTCTGTTCGGGGAATCATTCCCGGCAGGTCATCCAATACTCAGTCAGAAGGAGACGACTGAGCCATGTCTATATCGGGTGTCTGTCTGTGCCACCTCCGCATTGTCTCGTGGATGTGCGTGGTGCGCCAGAAAAATTTCAATTTACTTCGGAGGTGTGCGCATCGTCAGTCGTAGATTGATCGCGGATAATGAGGGCTAGGAGAACCGTCTCTCCTTCGACTGGTGACAAAGGAAAGATCGGACAGGCTCGCGGGAAAAATGAATCTGAACCAGCAGCAGCTGATCGAAATTACGAGAAGAGAAGCGCGAGAAG
>DATHTZ010000475.1:0-4046 GCA_035462675.1 Nitrospiraceae bacterium
TAGGACAAGAAGTATAAAATTGCTGTGCTAATGAAATGGACCCAGCCTTCTTCCCACACGAGTCTCACACGAGGCACAATGGGTGTTGTTGAGCGCAACCCACACTCATCGTCATGTAGAAAGGAGGGGCTGTTATTCACATCACGACATTGGGGATTGATTTGGCGAAGAACGTGTTTCAGTTGCACGGAGTGGATGCGCGAGGGCGCGCGGTCCTTAACCGACGCGTGAAGCGCGGTCAGTTGTTGCAGGCGGTGGCGATCCTGCCGCCCTGCTTGATCGGGATGGAGGCGGGCGGGAGTGCGCATCATTGGGGGCGGGCGTTCGAACAGCGCGGGCATACGGTCAAGCTGCTGCACCCCAAGTATGTCAAGCCGTACGTCAAGACCAACAAGCATGATGGGCGCGATGCGGAAGCGATCTGCGAAGCGGTGAGTCGGCCCACCATGCGCGGTGTCTCGATCAAGACGGTGGAACAAGCCGACCTGCAGGCTGTGCACCGCACACGGTCGCTCTTCGTGAAACACCGGACCGCCGTCATCAATCAGATTCGTGGTTTGTTAGCTGAGTATGGATTGGTGATTGCGAAGGATAAACGCTTGGTCGCTCTATCGTCACTGGCCGACTCAGCCAAGCAAAGAAACTGGCCCTGGCGTCATGCAGCGTTGGCAGCATGAATAAATTCATCCATGTAAGCAGATGGTTAGAACTGGAGTGCTGATACACTATTAGCGGTAGAGACCGGACCCACCATGATCAACCGTCCTGCCTGTGCAGGCGTCCTAAAAGCGGAGCCAGGCTTGTACCAAGCGAAAGAAGAAAACTTAGAGCAGTGTGAATGGTCTGTTGTTGTGTTGCTCAGGCACCTGAGATGATCATGGGATTGCTATTGGATTCGGCCTCACGGCCCGAGAGCTTTAGCGCGGAAGCTATACGAAGACGACTTGATCAGGTACGTGATGACATGGCATTGCTGGAAAATATCATTCAAAAAATTCAAGTGCCAACCCGGGTACCAGTCAACACCGACGAGGCATTCTCCGGGGACCGCACATGGACGAAGAGCGGATTAACAGAAATGTCATTGTAATAGGCGCCTCGGCTGGTGGCGGTCTCTCTGTAGCAAACTCCCGGCCGATCTTCGGCCGTTGTGGGAATTGTGATTCATCGGAGTCCCTGGTATCAAAGCGATGTCTCAGGGTTATATGGCGCCCACCCCCGAATCCGAGTGTGTGGGGCGCAGGCGAACACAAGTTTGAACAAAGTACTGTCTATTTCTCTCCAGCGGATCACCCTATGTCGTTTCGGGCTTCGCTGCCAATATTCTGACGAACGAGCTGTCTCATGATTGCCCGTTGCAATTGCTCAGCGCCTGCCCTCGCCTAGCTTTCCTGTGAATCAAGGGCGGAATCGGCGCAGGATCGACCCACAGACCTTTCTTTTCGTCTCGTGCCTCCTTCTCCAGGCTCTCAAGTTCAGTGTGTCCAGGTGCATCCTTCCGATCCCACCCGCACGGGCGGCAAACATTTACTTTATAGACACTTTCCTTTCGTCTGGCTTCCCATGCACGCGGGGACTCACTAGTTCGATGCGTAGGATCGGCCCCATGAGTTGCAACGGCCCTTCGTATTGCACGAAACTTGGAATTCCATCGACCATAATCCAACAGTCATAATGGAACTCGACGGGGAGTGTTCCGGAAACCTTGCCGAGCCACTCCTGAATCATACCGAGCTGCGGGGTAAAGACGAACTGCGTCGCCTTGCCTGAGCGGTCGCCGATTTGAATGGATTGCTCCTCTATGGCATGGAGCTGCAGAGGGACGACTTTCGGTGCCGGTGTGAACGCGAGGACACTCACCGTTGCGTCGGTGCCCTTCGGGAGATTCTGTGCCACCATAATGAGCATCCCGTTATAGACATCCTTAGGCAACTCAAACTGCCCGCTCTGCACTTCCTCTTTCCCCTGCAGTCCCCTTTGGGCGCGCACCGTATATTGCGCGCTGCCGCGGTCTATTGACACAGCGAGCTGTTCAGGAAATGACGGGCCGCGTTGGACCAGACGGTAGGTGAGGAGGGTAAACACCCGCTGTTGCGAGAAGACGACTTTTTCATCGTGCAGCGAACCGTCCTTGAACCGGAACACCAGTTGACTTTCAAGCAGATCGCCTCTTGAGACCCTCTGAGTGATCTCCCCGTGGCCGACGATGTCCCCGGCAAGAGATCGAACGAGAAGAAAACCATGGGTCCCACCTTCAGGAAACCGCACCGAGATGGGGGCGGCAACAACAGGGGTGGTGAGGAGGGTGGCGAGTACCATAAGGACTGCGAGGCAGAGGAGCAGTGATTGAGAAGCCCTGCCTCGCCGATGACTCCAACCAACTAATTGCGGAATAGGCGGCCGAACCGGAGGATTGGGATACGGTAGTGGATTTGGGATCGGTGGCTTCGGCGAGGGACGTGGATTCGGATCGGGCGACAGTGGATCGGGGTCTGGTTCTGGATTGGGTCTTCATCTCATGATTAGGTCTCCCTTTAGGTGTAAGCCAAGCTTACAACGGTGCCGTTCCAAGAAAACCTGGGGGCTACCCTTGCATGATCTGGCGCAAACGCAGGGGCCATGTGAGGACATGGCTGACTCTTCAAAGGGCAGGGTTCAACAAGAGCCTTTCCGCACCCTCAAGGCCATGTCGTGATTCCCCACAATTCAGACGCTCGGCGAGAGTCCAACATTTCTCGCCGACAGAACTGGGGTTTTTCCTCGTATGTACTATTTTGGCAGTGCGTTACAGTGAGTTCATGCTTTAACACACGCAAAGCGGACGCGCTCCGTCTCGGAATCTTTTCGCATGTGTGCCCGTTGGTCTTTCGCAAGCCTGACGAACCGTCCGGCACCGGGCAGTTGGTCGAGGTCAGCCTTGTCGACGGGGACTACGTCGGCTGTCCGAGGGCGCGAGTGTTGCAGACGTGGATAGCGTGAGGATCGAAGAGGTCAGGAGCGAGCCAGTTTCGATTATAAGGGACGGTTGAAGAATGACGGTATTCACCCATCAAGAGGCCGCGGCGGTTTTGAGAGTACACGAAACTACGCAACGGACGCTTCGCCAGAGTCAGGGGCCACGAGAGGGCACTTCGCTGCGTTTGCGTAATCCGGAATAGGGGAGAGGTCAGAACCGAGCGGCGGGCCGGCGGCGCCGATGGTCTCGTTCGTATCGCCCCGCGTCGAGCAGTCGCGGTAGGCTAAAGGGCTTCAGGAAGGTTCGCCGTGCGCCGAGGAGTTTCGAGGCATCCAAGCCGTTGTGTTCTCCTCCTGCGCCTGAGATGGCGATCACCTTGGTATGGAGGAATTCCCGCGTCAGCTCCACGAGCATGTCCAGCCCGTTCATCTCGGGCATGTTCAGGTCCAGCACCACGACATCGGGACGTGCTCGGCGAAAGCGCATCAGGCCCTTTTGACCACTCTGAGCGTGGACCATGTCATAGCCCTTCCGACTGCGGAGCGTGTCGAGGAGATTCCGTATACCCTCCTCATCATCGATCACGAGCACGGTAGTCATAGGGCCTCCCATGTGCGGCTCGGCGTGGCGCTCTCACCAGAGAAATAATATCAAATGAACCCTATTTGTCTAGCGAACTCCTAATTGGAGGCTGGGGCCGTGGATCCCTTGTGGTACAGTTGCTGGATCATGTATTTAGGAAAAGGAGAGAGACGATGGCGAAGCGAGTTCATGCGCGAGTCAGGGTGCACCGCCGGGTCGACTATATCCATGCTGGTGGACAGGGCAAGGGGGTGTTCGTGGACTTGTCGTTGCATGGCTGTCGGATCAACGGCGTACCACCTGGTGCGTGTGGGATGCGTCTGCGACTCCAGCTCTGGCTTCCCGACCACTCGGAACCGGCGAAGGTCGAACTGGCCTCCGTTCGATGGGTCAAGCAGGATGAATTTGCCGTGAGCTTTCTGGAGGTGTCCCTACACACTCAGGCGCGCCTGGCACAGGTGGTTCACTTACTCCACGAGGCGCAGCAGCCGGAAGCGCGTGTGATTCC
>DATHTZ010000476.1:0-3492 GCA_035462675.1 Nitrospiraceae bacterium
TCTCAACGGCCGACAAGGTCTTGGCGAAAGATCCGCAGCATCCTCAAGCGAACGCCCTCAAGATTGCGGTGTTGGCAGTTGAGGGGCAACTCCATGATGCGATAACCAAGGCCGAGGTTCTGCGTTCGCAATTTCCGATCGAACCCGACGTCGCAGTCTTACTGGCTACGCTTTACAGTCAACAGCAGCGCTATCGTGATGCGGAGGCCACGTTGCAGCGGGCTCTGGAAGCTCATCCAAAAAACATGGATCTCCTGAACAATCTGAGTATGATCTTGGTTCAGGCAAAAGATAAGGCAGGTGCGGAGAGGGTGGCTCGACGTATGATCGACACAGAGCCCACGCTATTCGATCACCGACTGAGACTCGCCCAGCTCTTCGATACGCAAGGCGCACATGAAAAGGCAGAGGCCATCTTGCGAGAGGCCATCGCTCTCGATCCGAATAGCGAAGAACGCCGTCTGCTTTTGACAGACTTTCTTAGCACCAGAAAGGACCATACTACTGCGGAGCATGCTCTCCTGGAGGCTGCGACTCAGATGCCGCATTCGACGAAGATTCGATTCAAGCTTGCGGCGCTGTATCTCAAGAATGGACAGGATGCAAAGGCGCGCGAGCAATATGCGTTACTGGCCAAGGACTACAAGGAGAAACCAGCCGGCCTCGAAGCCAAAGTCAAACTAGCGGAAATGGATCTTGTCTTAGGCAAACGGGCAGAGGCAGAACGGCAAATGCAAGAGGTCTTGAAGGAGAATCCCCGTTCGTCTGAAGGGCTTGTTCTCTCAGGTCGGATGGCCTTAGTCAGGAGGAACGGGAACGATGCGGTACAGGCGTTTCGAACGGTGTTGCATGATCAGCCTGAGTTGGCGACCGTGCATTTCCTGCTCGGCCAGGCCTATCTGCTGACTGGAGAGAACAACCTTGCGAAGGAAAGCTTCGAGCATGCCGTGGCGCTCTATCCCGGACAGGTCGATGCCAGGCGATCACTTGCGGCGCTGGACAGCCAAAGTGGTCGTCACCAGCAGGCCCGTGCTCGACTCGACGACTTGTTGAAGCAACGGCCGGATGATGTGGTCGCGCTTGACATGTTGATGATGCTGAATCTCGTCACAAAAAACTGGGTTGAAGCGGAGCACACGCTGACTCGCCTCCGTGCCGTCTCGAAAGACAGTGCCGTCGCTTTCATGGCAGAGGGACGGCTGAGGGAGGCGCAGCGACAATACGACAAAGCCAGCGTAGCGTATGAGCGTGCGACGGCTCTCGACCCGAACGATCCAGACACATTGCTGTCTCTGGTGAAACTGGACGTCGTGCAAGGCCATGCTGATCGGGCGAAGACTCGGCTCGGCGCGTTGCTTGCTACGCGGCCGGATCATCTGTTTGCCCATGGACTACTGGGCGAAGTGCTGGCCCTCAGCGGTCACTCCCAGGAAGCCGACGTCCAGTTTCGAGAGGCTTCCCGCGTCAATCCCAAATGGATCGCGCCGTGGCTTGGTCGGGGAGGGTTGTGGCTCGCGCAGAAACAGCCGGATCAGGCGATTCAGGTGATTCAAGCCGGGTTAAAGTCCAACCTGGACAGCGAGGAGTTGCACATGCTCTTGGCGTCGGCCTATTTCGATCAAGGCCAGATCGATTCTGCGATCACCGCGTATGATGGAGCGTTGCGTCTGAATCCTCGTAATGTGCTGGCTGCGAACAACCTGGCCGTCTTGCTAGTCGATTACAAAGGCGATTCACAGAATGTGCAGAAAGCGTTTGTCCTCAGCCGTGATTTCGAGAAAGATGCACCGCATCCGCTGTTTCTGGATACGCTGGGATGGGTTCGCTTTAAAATGGGGCAACAGGAGGACGCCATCCGTCTCATGAAGGATGCCGTCTCCAAATCGCCAGAACTTCCCACGCTGAACTATCATCTCGGAGTGGCCTTCTATCGGTCCGGAAAGAGAGCTGAGGCTCGTGCCTACCTCTCCAAAGCGCTGAAGAGTGCTGAAACGTTTCAGGGGCGTCAGGAGGCGGAACAGATCCTGTCTCAGGTGAAGGGGTAAAAAAGAGTATGGCTAGCTCCAACCCTCATATGGTTCGCAGTATGGGAATGCTGACCCTGTTTTTCGCAGTGCTGATGGGCGGAGCGCTGTCTCACGAATCGAATGCGATGGGAGCCACACCAGCAACGCCAGCATCGGACGGGTGGCGTCCTCTCGTTGATCTAGGTTATCGCCTTGGAGCTGAAGATGTCATGCTGGTTTCTGTGTGGAAGGATGAGCATCTCACCAGGGAGGTTGTGGTTCGTCCGGACGGGATGTTTTCGTTTCCCCTTGTGGGAGATATCCAGGCCGAAGATCACACGGTCGAGGAGATTCGTGTCGAGCTTGTAAAGCGTCTGACGAAATACATCCCGAACCCGAATGTGTCGGTGGCCGTTACGAAAATCTTGAGCTACAAAGTGTATGTCGTGGGACGCGTGAATAAGCCAGGTGAATACGTGATCGGTCACTATACCGATGTGCTCCAGGCACTGAGTTTAGCCGGAGGGTTGACGCCCTTTGCTGCAGAAAACGATATCAAGGTCATCAGGCGCGTTATGGGACAGCAACAGGTATTTTTCTTTCGCTATGGCGACGTCCGAAAAGGACAGGGTCTGGAGCAAAATATTCTCTTGCAACGTGGCGATTCTGTCATGGTGCCGTAACAGAATGCTAAATCAGCTCAGATGTCATCTTGGGAAGGTTTAGGTTGAGGTCTAGTGGAAGATTTCGGTTCAGGCCTAGGACAAGGTTGAGCCAACGATCAGAAAAAATGAGCGGAACTCCCCTCGGCCTCAGCCTACTCCAGAAGGTGCATGCCGGATCCTCTGGGGAGTTTTTTCACGGCGGAGTTAAGGAGGCACTGTGTGGCTCTATCCAGCGTTGGTGTCTCTCTCATCTTGTCGTTCTGATCGGGTTGTTCTGTGGGGCGCAACTGTCAGCGGTTTGGGCTGCCGAGTGGTCACTGTTGCCGTCGATCGGAGTCAAGGGCGTGTACAACGATAACTTGGTCTTGACGCCACTACCTCACAACGAGACCTATGGCTTTTGGGTCTCGCCGGCTGCCGAGTTTGCCGGCAAGACGGAGCGCCTTGAAGTCAGTAGCCGGATCGCCGCTGATTTCGTCTCATACTACGGAGGGGAGGAGACTCAATTTACCAACGTCTTTCTCCCGCTCACCCTACGGTATAAGACCGAGAAAGATCTGTTGAGCTTTTCCGGCGGATTCATCCGAGATAACACTTTGATGAGCGAATTGCTGACCACCGGCGTGGTTCTGCGCTTTACACAACGGAACCAATGGACTGCCAATCCGTCCTGGACTAGAAGCATCACTGAGAAACTGTCGATCCAATCCGGTTTCCAATTGAACGATACCACCTATGAAAATGGCTTGAGTCTTGGCTTGGTAAACTATCAACTCTTTGGTGGTTCGGGAGGGCTGCTCTATCAATTAACCGAACAGGAC
>DATHTZ010000477.1:0-2678 GCA_035462675.1 Nitrospiraceae bacterium
GAGGCCTCGAGCCTCATCCGCGAATTCAATACAGAGCAGGCGGCGACGTTGCTGCTACTTGCCCGTGTGTTCGGCAATGTGGAGGCGCAGCAGGCGACGGTGACTGCATTAGATCGGTTGGGTTTTCACCTTCGAATCACCACGCCAGACCGAATGCAGGGTGGGCGGGTGGCCTTTCCCAATCCCGTACGCAACGCGTCGGAGGTCAGGGCCGGCCTTGCCGGCTTGGCCGTTCAGGCGAACGCGGGACTCCAGGCCCTGCATTCGCTGTAGTAGGTGCGTGCGCACATTCCTGTGAGCATCCGGCAAGATTGTTCTTTTCAACTCACCAGTTCATCACTAGGTAGGGGAATGCATGGCGACTACAAACGATAAGCAGGTCATTTTCTCACTCGTCAATGTCGGCAAGGTCTATCCACCGAAAAAGCAGGTGCTGCGCGAGATCTATCTTGGGTTTTACTTCGGTGCGAAGATCGGCGTATTGGGCCTGAATGGATCGGGCAAAAGTTCACTACTCAGAATCATCGCCGGAGTCGATCAGAACTACACGGGAGAGATCACCCGCTCGAAGGGCTACAGCGTCGGTTTGCTGGAGCAGGAACCGCAGCTCGATCCTGACAAGACGGTGAAAGAAATCGTCGAAGAGGGAAAGAAAGAACTCGTGGCGATGTTGCACGAATATGATGCGGTCAGCAACAAGATGGGCGAGGCTACTCCCGATGAATTGGAGAAGTTGCTCGAAAAACAGGCGCAGTTGCAAGAGAAGATCGAAGCGGCGAATGGGTGGGAATTGGAAAACGTGCTTGATCTCGCCATGGATGCGCTACGTTGTCCACCGCCGGATGCGAAGATCGGGGTGCTCTCAGGCGGCGAGAAGCGCCGGGTGGCCCTCTGCCGCCTCATGATCCAGGAGCCGGACATTCTCTTGCTCGACGAGCCGACGAACCATCTCGATGCCGAGTCCGTGCAATGGCTGGAGCAGCATCTTCAGCAATACAAAGGGACGGTCATCGCCGTCACACACGACCGCTACTTCCTCGACAACGTGGCCGGCTGGATTCTCGAACTCGATCGCGGCCATGGCATTCCGTTCCAGGGGAACTACACCTCCTGGTTGGAGCAGAAGCAGGTGCGGTTGGAAAAGGAAGAAAAGGCCGAATCGAAACGCCGCAAGTCGTTGGAGCATGAGTTAGAATGGATCCGCATGTCGCCGAAAGCCCGCCAGTCGAAGGGCAAAGCGCGGCTCAACCGCTATGAGGAATTGGTCAATCAGAAACAGGACGAGCAGGCTGCGGATCTGGAGATCTATATCCCACCGGGCCCACGGTTGGGCGATGTGGTCGTCGAATGCAACGGCGTCAGCAAAGCCTATGGGGACAAGGTTCTCTATGAGAATGTGAACTTCAGCCTTCCCAAGGGCGGGATCGTCGGCGTGATCGGTCCGAACGGGGCCGGCAAGACGACGATGTTCCGCATGATCATCGGGAAAGAGAAGCCGGATGCGGGCACGATCAAGATCGGTGAGACGGTCACGCTGGGCTACGTGGACCAGGACCGCAGCCTGGATCCAAGCAAATCCGTCTATGACATCATCTCTGAAGGCCACGAGACCATTATGCTCGGCAAGACCGAAGTCAACGCCAGGGCCTACTGCGCTCGGTTCAACTTTGCGGGCACCGATCAGCAGAAGAAGGTGAAGGACATCTCCGGCGGCGAACGCAATAGGGTGCACCTGGCCCGCATGTTGAAAGAAGGAGCGAACCTCATCATCCTCGACGAACCGACCAACGATCTCGACATCAACACCTTGCGCGCACTGGAAGAAGGATTGGAACGTTTCGCCGGCTGTGCCGTCATCAGCAGTCACGATCGCTGGTTTCTGGACCGGATCGCGACCCACATCATGGCGTTCGAAGGTGACAGCAAGGTGGTCTGGTTCGAAGGGAACTACAGCGAGTACGACGCGGACCGGAAAAGGCGCTTGGGCAAGGAAGCCGATCAGCCACACCGGATTCGCTATCGAAAGCTGACACGTTAGCAGGATGTTGAAAAAGCCTCCCAGCGGCGTTCTCGCATCGCTCAGAGGCTCAACGTACCGAAGCGTGCGCATCGCCTCTTCGCTCGCTGCGGCCTTGCTGGATAGCTTTTCTGAACATCCTGCGTTGTATTGCCTCTGTCGCCCAAGACATGCTGGGTGCCTACACAGTTTTTCTGCAGCCTGCTAGAGAATCATTCACCATGGCAACTCGTGCGGTCATCACCGGGGCGGCGGGACTGATCGGGCAGTACCTTGTGAAGACCGCTTCGCGATGGGCTCCCGATTGGGATATCCAGGGACTATCCCGCGCGGAGCTTGACCTGACCGAGAAATCGAATCTGGAAGCGCGGATCCGTGCGCTGAAGCCCGACCTTCTCATTCATTGTGCCGCGCTCAGCCGAACCAAGGCCTGCGAGCAAGATCCTGACCAAGCCCGCCGCGTCAATATAGATGTCACTGCGCACCTTGCGCAGCTGTCCCAGGACATTCCCTTCATCTTCCTGTCCAGCGGGGAAGTCTTCGACGGGAGCACCGGCTGGTATGGCGAGACGGATGAACCTAACCCGATCAACGTATACGGCCAGACCAAGCTGGAAGCCGAACAGGCCGTTTTGCAGAATCCCAGACATACAGTCGTTCG
>DATHTZ010000478.1:0-1937 GCA_035462675.1 Nitrospiraceae bacterium
GGATCGATATTACCCAAGAACAAGAGGTCCGGGGATCGATAGGCATCGGGAATCTGTGGCCGAAACGTTTCGAATACGTTGAGTTTCGTATCGAGCGTATGTGCTTCATTCAACTGGTGCGTGTACTCCCCTTTCCATCGAAACGTTGCCCCAGGCCTCCGCTCCAACCCAGTCAGGTCGATGCCACGGCTCTTCAGAAAGGTCAGATGTTGCGGGGGAAAATCTTCCCCGACCACAGCAATGAGATCCACACTGGTAAAATAGCTGGCCGCAGTAGAAAAAAAAGTAGCCGAACCCCCAAGGACCTCGCTGACCTCTCCGAAGGGTGTTTTTACCGTATCTAACGCAACCGATCCGACGACGAGCAGCTTCCCCATGGCTTACCGAACTCCTTTCTTCTCCAGAATAACCCGATCCATCAACAAAGCCAGCTTCCGTCGGAGCGAGGCGGGCATCCGATCCGGTGCCGTGATAATGGCGTCCTGCAGCGCACGATGACAACCACACACCTTGACGTCAGCTACCGCAGGCATCGCCGCCCGCAATAGTCGCTTGGCCAGCACGACATTCTGACGGAGCGTAGTCAAGATCGCCTCGACGCTGACGGCCTCTTCCGTCTCATGCCAACAGTCGTAGTCGGTTGCCAAGGCCAACGTGGCGTAACACAGTTCCGCCTCGCGTGCGAGCTTGGCCTCGGGGAGATTCGTCATCCCGATCACACTCGCACCCCACTGGCGATACAACCGGGACTCCCCTTTGGTCGAAAACTGCGGCCCTTCAATGCAGAGATAGACGCCGCCTTGATGCACCGTCGCGCCGACTGTATGGGCCGCGTCCAACAATGCCGCTCCGAGCGAGGCGCAGACTGGATCGCCGAACGCCACATGGGCGACAATCCCTCCCTCAAAGAAGGTTGACACTCGTCGTTTGGTGAGATCGATAAATTGATCCGGCAACACGACGTCGCCGGGCTTGATCGACTCCTTCATACTGCCGACCGCACTCACAGAAATCACCCGCCGAACACCCAGCGACTTCAACGCATAGATATTCGCACGATAGTTAATTTCGGAAGGATTGATCCGATGTCCACATCCATGCCGCGAGAGAAAGGCAATGCGAATCCCGTCCAATTCTCCGAGGATCACCTTGTCCGACGCAGCCCCGAAGGGAGTGTTGACTGCGAGATTCTTAACCTTCCGAAGCCCCTCGATGTCGTACAACCCGCTGCCGCCGATGATCCCGATGTCTGCGCGCGCGCCGTTCCCCCGTCGTGTCATGATTGGTTCCCAAGTGTGGCGAGAAATCGATCCACCTGTCCTATCACCAACGCAGCCGTGTGCTGAACGGACTCCGATTCCTCAATTGTCAACCACTGAATCCCCGGTTCCTTTCGAAACCACGTCATTTGCCGTTTGGAAAAATGCCTCGTGTCCCGTTTGAACCGCCGACCCATTTCAGTGACGTCGTACTCGCCGGTCAGATACTCTGCCACCTGGCGATATCCCAACCCCTTCATCGCCGCACTGTCGCGCCGACACCCCTGAGTGAGGAGCTGTCTCGTCTCCTCTATCAACCCGTGAGCCAGCTGCCAATCGATCCGTTCCTCGATTCGCCGATACAACGCATCGCGGTCTCGATTTAATCCGATAATCAAGGCTGCAAATGGCCGCTCGGAAAACCCATGTTCCTGCTGAAACTCCGACATCCGACGTCCGGATAGCTGGTACACCTCCAGAGCACGGATCACTTTCGATTCATCGCGTGGGTGCAACCGCGATGCAGCCGCTGGGTCGACTTCTACGAGTCGCGCGTAGAGACGATCGTGCCCTTGATCCTTCGCCTCTTGCCGCAGGGACGCCCGCACAATCGGATCGGCCTGTGGGGCATCGCACAAACCCTTGAGGAGAGTCCGCACATAGAGCCCTGTGCCACCC
>DATHTZ010000479.1:0-4456 GCA_035462675.1 Nitrospiraceae bacterium
CTCTCCTGAACAGCTCTCCACAGTCGTCGACGCGGTCATTCAGGAAGCTGGCGCGTTATCTCTGAAAGAGATGGGTGCGGTGATGAAAGCCGTGCTGGTCCGTCTGGCAGGCCAGACGATAGACGGCAAACAGATCAGCGACCTTGTCCGTGCCAAGCTCCAGTAGCCCAATCGGCACCTGCTATACTGAAAGATGATTGCTCTCACATCATGTGGGAGCGCTTGACAGGAATCGGCATGGGCATTTTAATCGTCGATGACTCCCCAGACCAACAGGCCCTCCTTCGTGCAATCCTTGGGAAGGCCGGCCATACGGATCTCCTGAGCGCCGATTCAGCAAAGACTGCGTTCCCTATGCTCAACATGGACGGCCAGGAGCCGCCCACCCTGATCGACTTGATTCTCATGGACGTCCTCATGCCTGAGTTGGACGGAGTCGAAGCCTGTCGCCAGATCAAGGGTCGACCGCATCTGTGCGATATCCCCATCATCATGGTCACGGCTAACAACGACCGCTCTAACCTCCAAGCGGCCTTTGCAGCGGGAGCGAATGATTACATCACCAAACCAGTGAACAACCTGGAACTTCTGGCACGCGCCTCCTCCGCGCTGGCGCTGAAAAAAGAGATGGACTGCCGCAAAGCGCGCGAAGAAGAGCTCCGTCGAAGCAATGATGAACTGCAGAAAGCGCTACGGGATGTCAAAGTCCTTAGAGGCCTCATCCCTATCTGCGCATCCTGTAAAAAGATCCGCAATGACGGCGGATTTTGGCAACAGTTGGAGGAATATATCGGCGAACATTCCGAGGCCGAATTCAGCCACGGCATCTGTCAGCCCTGTGTCAAAAAGCTTTATCCTGGAGTTTACCAGGACTAGCTGCTACGATTTCTCAGACGTACCACTCGTATTCACTAGGATTCAAAGCGCATGAGCATCTTGATCGTTGATGATTCGGCGGACGACCGCCGCTTGCTTCAGTCGATCCTCTCGGCTGCCGGCTATGACGATCTCCTGGTTGCCGACTCAGCTGCCACCGCGTTCCGTTTGCTAGGGCTCGATGACGGGAAGCACGGCGCCGCCTCTCGAGTCGACCTGATCCTCATGGACATCGTCATGTCGGAGATGAACGGCATTGAAGCCTGCCGCCAAATTAAGGCGGTCGAAGGATTCCGTGACACGCCCATTATGATGGTCACGGTGAAGACCGATCCCGTCGATCTCCAGCTCGCCTTTGCCGCAGGCGCGCTCGACTACATTGGGAAGCCTATCAACAAGATCGAGCTCTTGACTCGCGTCCGGTCGGTATTGAGGCTGGTCCACGAAATCGAACGAAGGCGGGCGCGTGAGCAGGAGCTTCTTGAGGTTATGCGTCAACTCCAGGAAGCGAACCAGATGCTGCTGCGCCTGTCTTGTCTTGACGGCCTCACCGGCATTACTAACCGACGGCAATTTGACGACTTTCTGGATCAGGAATGGCGCCGTGCCGTCCGCGAATTGACACCGCTCTCTCTAATCATGCTCGATATCGATTGTTTCAAATCCTATAACGATGCCCTCGGCCATACATCGGGCGATGAATGCCTCCGGCAAGTTGCCGCCGCGATATCGGGCGCCGTGAACAGACCAGGGGATCTCGTCGCTCGGTACGGCGGCGACGAATTCGTGATCGTGCTTCCCGGCACCCGTACGGACGGGGCGGCACAGGTGGCAGAGACGCTTCGGCAACGAATTGAGAGCCTCGGCATTACGCACTCCGACGGTGGCTGTACTACTATCAGTGCGGGCTTCGCCAGTACGATCCCCAGCCGGAACAACTCTCCTACCGATTTGATCAAGGCGGCGGATCAAGCGCTCTATCAAGCCAAGCAAGAAGGCCGCAATCGGACTAAACAAGCTGGCACACTCTCTCTCGTCCCCAACACCCGTGACACGTGATGCCCCGGCGCTCACGCAGAACCGGCACGCGCGTAACTCGAACCGACTGCTCACAATCATAAACGCTTACGGTCAAACGATCCGACAAACGGGCTCGTGAGTAAGGGGTCAATGTCTCGTGCGAGGGGCGTGAGATAGCGAAAAGCGCGACACGCAAATCTCGCAAGTTTCGGCCGCCCCGCGCATCTCGCCTGTGATGCCGATTCACCGCCTACGGACAAGGTCACGGCTGCCTGTGTTCCGCAGTAATTGCTACTGAGGGTGGACAAAACCGTGAGGATCGATTTCTGATTCCTCATGCCAATGATCGGACGATGGCGGCGTGAATGACGAATTGGCTGGGTCGTTGACGGCTATCGGGTTATCGTGAGCTGTCGTCCGCAACGTAAGACCTCCTCCTGCACCCTGGGTCAAGGCGCCGCGCCCGAGGTGAGGACACAGTGGGATGAAGGACTGGCGAACGTACCTGAACTTCAGTATGAGCAGGCAGATCGTGATCGGCTTCATTGTGGTTCCGCGAGTTATCGGCCAACACCGTGTATTCGAGGGTCTCGCATTCCTTCTGATCCTGCTGACCCCTTGGTGGCTTTGGCAGTCACAAGACGCTTCCTTCCTCAAACCCTTGCAAGCGGCGTTAGGAAAGCAACTCTATAGCGAGCCGCGGCTGTCGCGCGACAACACAGTTTCCTATACGGGCCACCACAAGCTTGATCATAGCGGCGCGTCCGGTGCATTTGTTAGCCGTGGGAGTGGCGGAGCAAGCAACACGATCGACATGCTGGCGGTTTTCAATCGCGGCCTCCAATGTCTGTTTACCACTTCACACGTGTCGACAGAAACGATTCTCCAACTGGCTGCGGAAGAACGTTTTTTCGCCTCTTGCCAAGCATACGTTCCGTTGATCGGAGTGATCTTCAATTTGCTCAAAACTCCATGTACTTCGATGAGGACAGGCGAGTAGCCCATACTTTTCCTAGAGGAGTGCAAAGCGGAAAGCAGCCTATGATCATCCTTGTCATTGAGGATAGCCGGCAGGAGATGGCCTTACTGCGAGCAGCCCTCTCTACTATCACGAGTGTCGCCATTCGGGTGGTGCATGTGGATCGACTATCAGCTGCGTGCTCATGCCTGACCGCAGGGCCTTTTGACGCGATAATCTTGGATCTCAACTTGCCCGATAGCGAGGGTCTCGATACGCTCGTACGCGTGCAAGTGTCGGCACCGGGGGTTCCGGTGGTCATCATGACAGGCTTGGATGACGAGCGGCTGGCGATGGAAGGAATCCGCGCCGGGGCTCAAGACTACATCGTCAAGGGGCGGTACGATGGGGCGCTGCTCCACCGTTCTCTGTGCACTGCCGTCGAACGGAAACGGCTGGTGACGGATCTGGAGGCGCGTGTCGCCGAGCGCACGGCTGAGCTGGCGGTTGCCAATCAAGTCCTGCAACGCGACATGACCGAACTCAAGCGCATGGAAGAGACCGTGCGCGAAAGCGAAGAACGGTTCCGTGCCCTCTACGACGATACCCCTTTCATGCACTTCACGGTCAATCAAGAAGGCACGGTGCTTTCCGTCAACAGTTTTGGCGCAACACAGTTGGGATACACACCGGAGGAACTGATCGGGCACTCCATCCTCGAGGTCTTTTATGAGGAAGATAAGGATGCGGTAGCCAGAAATCTGGTTGAAGCCTTCGGCAATCCCTCCTGTATAGCCTGGTGGACCTTTCGGAAGGTGAAGAAAGACAGAACCGTGATCTGGGTCAGTGAGACGGTTCGAATTGCGGGTGGGCCTGAGACCCCAGTCGCGCTCATTGCCTGCGAAGACGTGACCGCGTTCAAGCAGGTGGAGAACAAACGGGGGGAGCAGGAATTGCTCAATATGCTCATGTTGAGCACGGGACCCAGCGGCATCATACGTGTTGCTCCCGATGGAACATTGTTGCAGATGAATCCAGTCGGAGTGAGATTCATTGAGGCGCGCAGCGAGAAGGACGTGCTCGGCAGTTCGGTGTTCGACCTGGTACTCCCTGAGCATCGTGCCGCGTTCGTAAGTATGCATTACGACGTGATCGATGGTCATGAGCGAACGCTCCAGTTTAAAGTTCAAGGTTTCAAGGGAGCCTGCCGATGGATGGAGACCTATGCCGTGCCCTTTCGAAACCCTGTCACCGGCTATACAGAACACCTGGCTGTGACCAATGACATCACCGAGCGCCGAAAGCGGGAGGACGCGCTGCTGGCGGTGGTCGAAGGGGTCGCGACACAGATAGGGGAGGAATTTTTCTCCTCCTTTGTCCGCCATATGGCCACGGCATTCAACGTCCAGTGCGCCTATCTTTCTGAGATGGATGCAGAAGGCACACATTTCCGGTCGATCGCAGCTTGGGGGCGTGGAGCCTTCCTCCAGCCTTTTGCGGTGCCGGCCGGCGGTCCCTGCGAGACAGTGTTAACAGGGCAGGCCGTCCACCATCCGGATCAGCTTCATGCAATCTATCCCCAAGTCCGCTTGATCACCGACT
>DATHTZ010000480.1:0-2481 GCA_035462675.1 Nitrospiraceae bacterium
CGAACGATCCTCGAATGCTCAGCACCCTGGACGCGATCAACCGTTCGCCCAAAGATGGCGGGTTAGTCTCCGACGGCCTTGTCTATCGGTATAACAGTGAAACGGGAATCGATGGTCTACAGGGCGGAGAAGGTACGTTTAATATGTGCACCTTCTGGCTCGTGGAAGCGTTGACGCGAGCCGGGCGTGTCGATCGCCCAAAACTCGTGGAGGCTCGACTCCTCTTTGAACGCATGCTGGGATATGCCAATCACGTGGGACTCTACGCAGAGGAAATTGGCGGCAGTGGCGAAGCGCTTGGAAACTTTCCACAGGCATTCACTCATCTCTCCTTGATCAGCGCGGCATTCAATCTTGACCGGGCGCTCGGGCAGGGGACATAACGGTCAGGTGTGGGAACCAGAGTCACGGCTCCAACAACGCACGCTGCTCAGACCACGCGGATAGCCCAACTCAACAGAACCAGATGACCTAGCAGGACGCGTCGCCGACGTAACCCACACTGTCGCGCGGCAAGAGAGGCTAGAAAGTTGTGGAAAAGCTCTGTGTGTATGCTAAGACTCCAATGGTCCGTAAGTCTGGGGCACCAGGAGAACACCGCGTAGAATGTTCAAATTGAGCAACAGAAAGAGGGACGGGTCCGCGGAACTGCACATTGGCCGGAGACGGCCTATTCACCGCCGTAGATGTTCAAACAAAGTTGCCAGTTCGCCGCGTCACTGAGGGTGCAGAACGCCTCTCGGCGATTCGCCAGATCTGATCGACCGCATACAAACAAGAAGGAGCATCGTGAAAGCAAGGACGCTGTTAGGAATCTCTGTCGTGGTGGGGATGGGGAGCCAGCATCCTTCAAAGCAAAAACACATCCTCCTCTCCACTCTCTTCGCGACTCGGGGTTGAAAAACATTTTCAAGGATTGACGCAGAATGATCAGAGATATAGGCTTGTTCCGACGGCTGGGCCAAGGTTCACACGCACATCGTTCAAAAGCTGTTCGGAATGATGGGTTTGAGAAAGCTGCTATCGAAGCCAATGAGCGAATCAAGTCACAAGCAGAAACGGAGGATTTATCATGAGCATGAAAGGCTTTTGGTTGGGACTCGCCGTTGGAACCCTCTTCACGTGCCTCCTCGGTCAGTGGGTGTTCTCCGCCGCGAGCAAGGAGACGGAGCCGCCCAGGGGCATCTCCCCCGAAATTGTCGCCGGTTATATACATAGTGTTGTCCAGGCGGATCGCACGTTTTACACGAGCGAGATTGTGGAACGGATGCAGAGGCGAGGCCTTGTCTTCGCCTCGGAGCACTGGAAGCAGGACGGAGATCTCCCTTTACCCGCCCAATTTGTCCTCGAAACGGGGCGGCTCGTCGCTCAACAACCAAATGGAATTCGATTCCGGCTAATCAGCAGTTCGCCCATCAATAGCAGGAACAGCCCCACGACAGAGTTCGAGCGGACCGCGCTGACGAAGATCCTCGTGAATCCCGATCGTCCCTATACAGCCATTACAACCGTGGGTGGGGCTCGTGTCTTCCAAGCACTCTATGCCGATAAAGCCGTGTCTCAGGTGTGCGCCGATTGTCATAATGTACACCCTAAAAGCCCCAAGAGGGATTTCAAGGCGGGAGACGTGATGGGTGGGATTGTTCTAACGATTCCACTCCCTCAATAGGGAAGGCCAACCAAAGAGGGGCGACCGTCATCAACCCTGCGTGTGGGGTACGCTGGCTACTGGGCCTGAGTGAGTCCGAGTAGGCTGGAGTAGGGGCGTGGACTCGGTTTCCTAAACCGCGCGTCGGATGCTTCTTGGAAGCTCACCCGGATGGTTCGCAAAGGATACAGATTGGGGACCCGATCAGGCTGTGCTGAAGGTCAGCACCTGGCCGAGGTGGAAAAGGTGAAGCAGACGGAGAAAGCCCATCTCGAAAACTTTGATGATCTGGATTTCAACGTATACAGCCACCAGAAATGGGATGACTTGGGACGCAGCCATGCAAAAGACATCATCGTTCACTACCCGGATGGCAGCACGACCACAGGGCTTGTTGTTCACATCGCCGCTCTCAAACCGATGTTTGTTTTCGGTCAGATCACAAGATCGTGGAGCATCCAATTCGCATTGCATCGGGCAATTGGACGGCGGTAATGGGGACCATGACGGGTACGTTTACGCAGCCCATGCCGGTCGGCAACGGCAAGACGATTGGCGCCGACGGGAAAGTCTTTCAAGTCGAACATGGTGACAATCGGGCGGTGGACGGTACCATCATGGCTGAGGAATGGTGGTGCTGGGACAACCTTGCCTTCATAAAACAGATCAGGCTCGCTCAATAGGACGGTTGAAAAAGAACCTCGTTGCCCCACCCTGCGCTGCAGCAAAACGTCGGGAAATACCATCGTTTGCACCTGGCATTGGTGGCCAACCTCTACTGGAGGGAGGGAAGCGCCATTGGCGTGAGAACTGACGAGTTGAGCGAAGATAGG
>DATHTZ010000481.1:0-4252 GCA_035462675.1 Nitrospiraceae bacterium
ATGGCAGAATCGCAGTTGGTCGAACAATTTACTGGGAGGTGGCCACCAGCCCATTTACGGCTCCGATGGATCGGTATTTCTGATCGCGCTGAGCCAGTAATTGTGAGAGGGAGAGGTCGTTGAGCTGGGAGAGTTGGTTGCTGAGGGATTTGGCGACTCGATCGGTGATGGCATTGAGGTCCCGGTGGGCGCCGCCGAGTGGTTCAGGAATCACTTCGTCTACGATATGGAGGTCGACCAGATCTTTCGCCGTCATTTTCAGGGCGGCGGCGGCATCGGGAACTTTAGTCGGATCGTCCCACAGGATGGCGGCGCAGCCTTCCGGCGAAATGACCGAATAGACCCCATGCTCCAACATCAGGACGCGATCTGAGACGCCCAATGCGAGTGCTCCTCCACTACCGCCTTCACCGATGACGATGGAAATAATCGGGACGGCAAGCCGGGACATGACAAACAGATTACGGGCGATGGCTTCAGCCTGGCCGCGCTCTTCCGCACCGATACCAGGGTAGGCGCCCGGTGTGTCGATAAAGGTCACAATCGGGCGCCCAAACTTCTCGGCCATCCTCATGAGACGTAAGGCTTTTCGATAGCCTTCGGGGTTCGGCATGCCAAAGTTCCGTTGCATCCGTTCTTTGAGGGTCTTTCCTTTTTGATGTCCGATGACCATGATCGACCGGTCATTGAACCGAGCGAAGCCTCCGACAATGGCACGATCGTCGCCGAACGCGCGGTCCCCATGGAATTCAAAAAAGTCCCTGAAGAGATAACTGATGTAGTCGAGGGTGCTGGGCCGTTGGGGATGCCGGGCGAGTTGAGTGCGTTGCCAGGGGGTCAGCTTGCTGTACAGCGTATCTTCGACCTGGGCCAGCTTCATCCGCAACTTGCGGATCTCGTCCTGAGGGGACGATTTCCCGGCAGGAACGGCCGCAAGTTTTTCGATCTTTTCTTCGATCTCGCGGATCGGTTTTTCAAACTCGAGATAATCGCGCATAGGTATCTACGGATACCGACATAAATGGGGGAGAGATACAGCCACTCCATCCTGAATTCCGGTCTACGATAGCAGAAAAATGGCCCCTTTGCCTAGTACTTGTTCAACATCTTCCACAAATCGTTCGCTGGGGCTGACGGTCAGGTGGGGGAGGGGGGCGGTCTCGGCCTCCAGCGCCGAATCCATGCGTAACGTGAGCGAGACGGTCGTGCCTCCCGGGTGACGCAAAAAGACCTCACGGAGGCGCGGAAACTGTCCTGTCATGCCGGGGCGATCCGTTAGTCTAATGAGGACCCGCTTAATCGCCTGCGCTTGCACTTCGGCGAGCGGCTCGATCTTGCTCCCTCGAATCTTTGTGCCTTTATCTCCCCGATCCACCGTGCCCGTGATGCGCACGAGGCGTTCTGGTACAACCAACTCGGCGGCATTCTTGTAGAGATCTGGAAAGATGATGATCTCAACCATGCCCTGGAGGTCTTCCAGGCTGAGATAGGCCATCCGGTCACCCTTCTTCGTCAGCATACTTTTCACGGTTGTGATGATTCCGCAGAGTTTCACTTCCCGACCGTCCGACAGCTCAGACAGGCCGATGGTCGAGGCCGTAGCAAGCGCCTGGATGGTCGCCTCATAGCGCGCCAGTGGATGGGAAGAAATATAAAAGCCGGTCAATTCCCGTTCGTGTTTCAATCGCTCGCTTTGGTCCCATTCAGGAATGTTGGGCAGCGGTTGCGCGGCCAAATGTTCCTCAGAGCCTTGTTCGTTCTGTTGGTCGCCAAAAATATTGGTTTGCCCCAGATCTCGTTCGCGCTGCGCGGCCGCGCCGTCCTCGACGGCCTGATCCAGAACGGCAGCCAGTTGAGAACGTTTCGCCCCCGTCGAGTCGAACGCGCCGGTCTTGATCAGCCCTTCAAGCATGCGCTTATTGACCTTATGGAGATCGACGCGGCGGCAAAACTCAAAAAAGGATTTGAAGGGGCCGGCTTCATTCCGGATCTCGATGATCGATTCAACGGCGCCTTCGCCGACATTCTTGATCGCCGCCAAGCCGAACCGGATGGCGTGGCCCACCACGGTAAAATTCTTATGGCTTTCATTCACGTCCGGAGGCAGGACTTTGATGTTGAGGTCGCGGCATTCCGTAAAGTAGGCGACGATCTTGTCGGCGTTACCCATGTCGGTAGTCATAAGGGCGGCCATGAACTCAGTCGGGTAGTGCGCCTTCAGATAGCCGGTTTGGTAGCAGACGACGGCATAGGCTGCAGCGTGCGACTTGTTGAACCCGTAGCCTGCAAACTTCTGGATTAGTTCGTAGAGCTTGTCCGCTTTCTTGTCGGGAATCTTGTTGGTCTTGGCGCCGGCTAGGAACTGTGCACGCAGCTTTTCCATCTCCTCCGGCTTCTTCTTGCCCATCGCACGTCGGAGAATATCGGCTTGGCCCAGGGAGAAGCCCGCCACCTTGTTGGCAATCGCCATCACCTGTTCCTGATAGACGATGACTCCGTAGGTATCCTTCAGGATCGGTTCGAGTTCAGGTACTTCGTAGGCAATAGGAACCTTGCCCTGCTTGCGTTTGATGAAGTCGGGGATCAGATCCATCGGACCTGGCCGATAGAGTGCGATGATGGCGATGATGTCTTCGAACCGGTCCGGCTTGAAGCCGGTCAAGAGATCGCGCATGCCGGAACTTTCCAATTGAAAGATTCCGGTGGTCTTGCCGGATGACAGCAACGTGAATGTCTTGGGGTCGTTAAACGGCACCTGTTCCATAACCAATGATGGATTCCCCTGATGCCGATCATTGATCAGAGTCTCGGCGCGTTTGATCATCGTGAGAGTTTTGAGGCCCAGGAAATCGAATTTGACGAGCCCGATCTTTTCGACGTCTCCCATCGAATATTGGGTGACGATTTCGTCGTTGGCTCCTTTGTAGAGCGGAACGTGGTCTGTGAGCGGACCTTCCGAAATCACCACGCCGGCTGCATGGGTTGAGGCATGGCGGGCCAGCCCTTCGAGAGAGCGGGCGATGCCCATCAGTTCTTTCACCCGCGTATCGGTCTCAACGAGATCGCGCAGTTTGGGTTCTTGATCGAGCGCCTGTTGGAGCGTGATGTTGAGTTGATTCGGAACAAGCTTGGCCACACGATCGACTTCGGCATAGGGAATTTCCAGCACGCGGCCCACATCACGGATCGCGGCTTTCGCCCCGAGCGTCCCGAATGTAATGATCTGGGCCACATGGTCTTTGCCGTACTTGTCTACTACGTAATTGATGACCTCACCTCGGCGTTCCATGCAGAAGTCCATGTCGATATCGGGGAGGGACACACGTTCGGGGTTCAGGAAGCGTTCGAACAACAGCGTGTAGACGAGGGGGTCGAGGTCTGTGATGCGTAGCGCATAGGCGACGAGACTTCCGGCGGCGGAGCCTCGGCCAGGTCCGACCGGAATGTGGCGCGAGCGGGCAAACTTGATGATGTCCCACACGATGAGGAAATAGCCGGCAAACCCCATCGAGCAGATGATCGTCAGTTCTTCACGCAGGCGTAGCTCATAAGTAGCCGGCAGGATATGGCTGGGCCGTTCTTGTAGTCTGGCCGTCAATCCATCCAGCGCCAGGCGCTCCAGATAGGTCTCCCGCGTGAACCCTTCCGGCACGGTGTATTGCGGAAGGTGTGTCTTGTTCAGCGCTAATTGGAGGTCGCAGTTGTCCGCGATCCGGCAGGTATTGGCGACAGCGTCGGGGAATTCGATAAAGGCGGACGTGACTTCCTCCGTCGATTTCACATAGAGCTGATCCGTGTCGAACTTCATACGATTCGGATCGCTGATCGTTTTCCCGGTTTGCAAACAGAGCATCAGCTCGTGTGGGCGGAAATCTTCTTTCTTGAGGTAGTGGCAATCGTTGGTGCCGGCTAAAGGGATGTCCATTTTCTTGGCGATTTCGAGTAAACCACTATTCGCCACTCGCTGGTGGTCCAACCCATTTGCCTGCACCTCCAGGTAGAAGTGTTCCTTCCCGAAGATTTCCTGAAATTCTCCAGCCACGGCCATGGCGCCGACCATATCCTTCTGACCGATGAGGTACGGGATCTCGCCGCTCAAGCAGCCTGACAGAGCAATTAAACCTTCATGATGATTTTTAAGAATTTCCTTATCCATCCGAGGTTTATAATAGAATCCTTCAAGATAGGCTTTACTGACGAGATTGATCAGATTCTGATACCCGGTCAGATTTCTTGCCAGGAGGATCAGATG
>DATHTZ010000482.1:0-4566 GCA_035462675.1 Nitrospiraceae bacterium
ATGGAAGATGCAGCGAGTCCTCCGTATACAGAGATCCAACTTTTGCCGAAGGACCGCACGATTCTTGAGCGGGAGGTGATGGAATTCCGTCCGTTCGGATTGGACGAGCAGGGACACAGAGTCAGAGATCTGAGCGGGATGAGCATCAAAGCTGTCGTCGTCTACCTTGAGCAGTCGATAGCTCGTGCGCGGGGAGATTCAGCCGGGAGTCAGGCGGTGGGGGACCTGTGCGGCCTCTTGAATCAGCGCATCAAAGATCAGGCCTATCACGTGACGCCGGAATTTCTGAAGAATGCTTGGAATAGCTACTCGTATGAATTCACAGCCTATTTGTATGAGTTCTGCGAGCGCATGTCCGGAGATCCGCGATTTGTGTTTCGGGCTGGAATGGAGAAGGCGTCTTCGATCATGCAGGTGCTGGCCCGCCCGTTTTCTCTGGCGCAGATTTACGGCATGTTTCCGTACTTCGGGAACAAGTTTGCATCCGGTTCGGTTGAATTTCGAGTCGTCGAGGTGACGCCGATCTCCGCGACTCTGGCGATGAGGTTTTCGCCTCGCACTCTTCGTCAGTTTGGCCCGTACCGGAGACGGTGCGCGCAGCTGATGTGTCAGGCTGCTCAAGGCATTATGGCTGCAGTACCGGTTCGCGTTCATAGGCTGCCGCCGGCCACTCTGACAGAGCTTTTCTGTATTGCGAATGACGACGAGTGGTGTCAATGGACCATCCGATGGCCGGTAAAGGGGCATGGCACATGGCGCCACAGGGTTCGGCAGATGGTGGATGGATCGAGAGAGGAGCGGTCGCCGCAGATAGGGCCGCGCGTCTCTCATTCATCCGCACAGGATGAGGATGCGTCATCCAAGAGGAGTGGCGACACCACACCATCACGGCGTCATGTGTGGTGGTTATTCTTCGGCGCGCTCACCGGCCTCACGTTGGCCGCGGGGTTCCGTGTGATTAATCCATCGGTAATCTGGGGTGAAATCATTCTTCTCGGAGTGGTCCCGATCCTTGTCGCAAGTATGCTGACCAATCGCCAGCTTCGCCTGGAGAGTCAGCAACGCGAGGCGTTGATTCAGGAGCAGATTACGTTCGTGGAGTCGCGGCATGAGGAACTGCGCGAAGCGTACTTGGAGCAGGAGCTGACGCGCGTCGAACTGCGCCAAAAAGTGGCCCAGCTGACGGCCCTCCACCGAGCCGGATTGCTGTTCAGCTCGACGCTCGATCGAGAGGCATTGATGCAGAAAGTGTTAGAGGCTCTGACCAGCGATCTGCAGTACGATCGGGCGATGATCTCGTTCTACGATCCGTCTCGCCAGGTCATCATGGGTGCGCGGGTGCTCGGCGTGTCACCTGAGATTCAGGCGTTTGTGCGAACCCGTGAGATTCCCGTCACTGACCCTCTGAGTCCGGAAGGCCTTGTATTGATGCAAGGCCAGCCCTTGTTAGTTGGGGATGTGCGGACGGTGTGGGATCGCATTCATCCGCTGAACCAACAGCTCGCCTTGCTGACGCAGACCAAGGCGTGGATCGCCGTTCCGCTGAAAATCAAAGACCGGATCCTTGGAAGTCTGACGGTGGATCGGATACAGGCCCATAGTCTGACGCAGGACGATCTTGAGTTGATGATGACGGTCGCCCATCAAGTCGCGATCGCCCTGGATAACGCTTCTGCGTATGAGCAAATTGAAGGTCTGAACGTGGGACTCGAAGCCAAAGTGCGTGAACGCACGGCTGAGCTGGAGCAGGCAGATCGCCTGCGTTCGCAATTCCTCTCGCATGTGTCGCACGAGCTCAAGACACCGTTGACCTCGATCAAAGGTTTCTTGCAGAACCTGCTTGATGGATTAACCGGGCCGCTCAATGAGAAACAGCAGCGCTATTTGTCACGGATGTTGGACAATTCCAACCGACTGATCCATATGATCGAGGATTTGTTGGATCGCACGAGAATTCAATCTGGGAGGCTGGACCTTGTTCCCGGCGAGATCGACCTGGGGGATTGTGTGGTGGATGCGGTCGAGCAATTGCGTCTATTGGCCCAGGCCAAACGGCAGACATTGGAGGCAGTCGCTCCTCCTGTCCCACTGGTGGTGTGGGCGGATCGAGATCGCCTGATCCAGATCGTCATGAATTTGGTCCAGAATGCGGTGAAGTTTACCCCGGAGGGTGGCAGCATTATGGTGACGGTGAGGCAGGAGAATCAGGCGCTCGCCGGGGTCTCCGTGCATGATACCGGGCCGGGTATCGCGCCAGAGTTTCTCGATCAGATATTCGATCCGTTCTTTCGAGTCAAGCAGGTCCGTAGTGGAATAAAAGGGCTGGGTTTGGGCCTGTCCATCGTGCGGACGTTAGTGGAGTTACAAGGTGGGACGATCACCGCGCGGAGCGAACCGGGACGAGGTGCGGAACTGTATTTCACGGTTCCATTGCTTCCCACAATAGCGCCGCTGCCCAGCATGGCATCGGCTGACGCACCCCGCATCCTGGTGGTCGAGGAGGATGTAGATAGTCGTCAACTCGTACAGGATTGTTTGCGGGCCTTGGGGTATCGCATCCAGTCGGAGGTTGATGGAGTCCGAGCGCTGGAAGCAGTGCAGACTGAGATGTTCGAGGGCATGATTCTGAGCATCGATATTTCCTCCATGGATGGGATGGACGTGCTTCGGAAAATTCGAAGGTTGGATCAGCAGATCCCGATTGTGATGGTCGCGGCGTCGGGTGCCAAAGAGTCGGCGGTTCGCGCAATCGGTATGGGGGCACAAGCGTATCTGTTGAAGCCGTTCAATATCGACGAGCTACAACGAGTCGCAGACTATTGGTTTCGACCTGTGGAGCGATTGTCATCGGAGTCAACAGAGAAGTCGAGCAAGCCTGAGTGAATGAAATGAGGAGGCTATGGCCACAAGATTCTGGGGTAGGTGTTGGCGCAGGACTGGATCGGTTCTTTGGATGTGGATGCCGTGGATCTGTATGATCACACTGGGCGTGACCGGCTTGCCTGGAATCTCCTCAGCACAGGTACCCCGTATTCAAGGGCAAGGAGCTGCCGCGTCTGGGATGAGCAATGCCTTTGCAGCTCAAGCCGACGATCCGTCAGCTCTGCACTATAATCCGGCAGGGATGACACAGTTGCAGGGGATTCAACTCATGGCAGGGGCACTCGCGTCCGGTGGGTCGACGAATTTCACCAGCCCGACAGGCGTAACAGCTCGTGGTGATCGAAACGGGAGTGCGGCGTGGCCCCCTCCCGCTCATACATACATCACAGCAAACTTGAAGAGTCTCGGGGTTACGGCTTTGGGAGACCTTTCTGTCGGAATTGGCCTGACTGCACCCTTTGGCTCACTGACTCGTTGGCCGAACGATGGTCCGTTCAATACAGCGACGACCTTCAGCACGCTGCCGCTTTTGGATATCAAGCCTACCATTGCTTACAAGGTAACGGAGAACCTCTCTCTTGGGCTGGGAGCGGATATCTATACATTCAGCGGACTCGTCGGCGAAGGTCAGGTTGAGAAACAGTTCATCTCACCAGGTGCCCCAGCTTTTCCGTTGGCTCCTGCAGGCTCAAAAATGGAACTGTCAGGCAAGGACACCGCGGCTGGTTTCAACGCCAGCCTGCTGTATACGGCGTTGCGCAACGCCGATGGAAAGCCACTGGCAAACATCGGTATTGTCTACCGTAGTCAAGCGACCTTACACCTGACCGGCGCGCTACTGGCCAATGGAGCCAAAATATCCGATGCCAGCGCCACGTTGGTCTTACCGCAAGTCATTACAGGCGCAATTGCGATCTGGCCTGTTCGAACGAATGAACGGGAATGGAAATTAGAGATGGACGTCGACTACGTGGGGTGGAAGTCTGTTCGAAATCTCGATGTCACATTGGGCAATGGTGTGACGATCGCGCAACCGCAGAATTGGCGTAGTACCTATGCGGTGATGCTCGGAACCGAATATAGATGGCTGGTCCTAGAATCGCTTCCGAATTGGGAGGTGGCACTGCGGAGCGGCTATACCAACCAGCAAAATCAAATGCCTGATTTGAATTTTGATCCCGGGATTCCTTCTGCGGATCTCAACGTGGTGGGGGGAGGGCTTGGATTGTTGTGCAAGGAGCATGGATCGTTTCTGAGCCTCATACAATGTGGAGACATCGGTATGGGCTCGCTGAAACCCAAAGCCATCGGACTTGATCTCTCGTTCCAAGTGGGGCTCTACGAGGACCGTACAGTGACGGGCAATCGCAACCCCACTGTCGATGGTACCTACAGAACCACGCTATATAACGGTAGTGCATCGATTCGTGTGATCTACTAGCAGGACGCGGAAAAAGTCGTCCTTCTCACCCGCCCGACACCGGCGCGCCGCGAAGCGCCTTTTCCCATGCGGCGTTCTCGGCTCATCGAAATTCTCAACGTACCCCACTTGGAGAGCTTATAGAAAGGCTCAGTGCCATTCACACCCTCACCACTCGCGTCTGTTTCGGGATGTTATGCGACAGATTGTCGGTCGCGTGTCAGACGGATTCGTATAGGCGCGGAACGCGGAAGCCTATCCCG
>DATHTZ010000483.1:0-5159 GCA_035462675.1 Nitrospiraceae bacterium
TCCACATCGTCCGGTCGCATCTTTCCATCTTGTGCGTCATGAAGGAGTTCACGCACAGCGTCCACGATCTCAGCGCGGCCACTGTAGCTGAGGGCGACCGTGAGATGCAGTTTGTCGAGATGGGCGGTTTCCTGTTCCGCGGCCCGGACCCATTGGAGGGCTGAGGCCGGGAGGGAGTCGAGCCGTCCGATTGTGCGCAACCGGACACCCTGCTCAATGAGCTTTGATCGTTCCGTTGACAGGTAGTATTCGAGCAAGCCCATGAGTGAGGAAATTTCCTGAATGGGGCGGTTCCAATTCTCCTGTGAAAACGCGTAAATGGTCAGGGCGTGGATGCCCAGTTCCAAGCAGACCGTGATCATTTCACGGACAGACTTGATCCCTTCCCGATGACCGGCAATGCGAGGGCGGTTTCGCAGTTCTGCCCAGCGGCCGTTGCCATCCATGATGATGGCGACGTGCTTGGGTAAGAGGCCTGATTCAAGTTTTGTGGCTAGCTCTTCTATGGATAACTGATCCATGGCCGACAAGTCTTTGGAGTCCATAAGAAAGAGTGCTACTTGGTTAATGATCCTTTTGCGCAAGAATGCACGGTAGGCGGGCAAAGTCTACTGGTGAGGCTGAAGAATGTCAAACAAATTTCGTAAAAGTCCTGTAAAAGCGATATGTTGGATGAATTCTCGTTGCGCCTTAGGAAAAAGATCGGCTATACTCCCTTGTCCATCTGCAGGCTAACCGCCGTGGAGATTCATACAACATGGGTGAACTTATTCAGTTGACGTCATTCGGTCTGACCGAAGGCGAGGTGCTTGGGGCACTCGGGCGGGTCAAAGTTCGCGATGTCGACTATGCGGATCTCTACTTTGAATCCTGCGTGTCCGAATCCGTTTCAATGGAGGAATCCCTCGTCAAGCGTGCGACTAAAAGTGTATCGCAGGGCGTGGGGGTGAGGGCGACAGCGGGGGAAAAAACCGGTTTTGCCTATTCAGATGAACTGACGAAGAAAGATCTGGAACTGGCCGCCGATACTGCCCGCTACATAGCCAATTCGCCGAGCGGAACCGAAGCGGTTCCGATGCCTATCCGCCAACGCCCGACGCACGACCTCTATCCGGTCGAGCAGGCACAGGCCGAAGTCGCCACAGCAGAACGCGTGTCCCTCTTGAATGCCATCGATGCCGAAGCGCGCCGATATGACCCGCGCATTAAGAATGTCATGGCCTCCTTTAATACGGAGTATAAGGTGGTGATCGTTGCCACTTCGGACGGCACGCTGATTGGGGATGTGCAGCCGCTTTCGAGGCTGCAAGTGACCTGTATCGCCGAAGAAAATGGTCAACGGCAAGCCGGCTCGTTCGGCGGAGGGGGTCGTGTCGGATTTCAGTTCTATCACGAGGGGAATCGGTATCTGCGGTTTGCACGTGAAGCGGCACGGGAGGCGATTCTCAACCTGTCTGCCGTCGAAGCGCCGGCCGGTGTCATGCCGGTCGTGCTGGGCGGAGGCTGGCCGGGGATTTTATTGCACGAAGCCATCGGCCACGGCCTTGAGGCGGACTTCAACCGCAAGAAGACGTCGGCTTTTTCGAATCTCCTTGGGAAACGGGTGGCGTCAGACGTCTGTACGATTGTCGACGATGGGACCTTGCCGGGACGGCGGGGTTCGCTCAACATGGATGATGAAGGGACTCCGACTGGCCGCACCATGCTCATCGAGCGCGGGATTCTGCGCGGCTATATCACCGACAAATTGAACGCGCGTCTATTGGGCATTCCCCTGACCGGGAACGGTAGGCGAGAGAGTTACCAAAGTGTGGTGCTGCCGCGTATGACGAATACGTTCATGTTGGCAGGAACCTCGGACCCAGAGGAGATTATCCGTTCGGTCGATCGTGGTCTCTATGCCGTGTCGTTCGGCGGCGGGCAGGTGGATATCACCAACGGTAAATTCGTATTTTCCGCCAGCGAAGCCTACTTGATTGAGGGGGGGAAGGTGACGAGGCCGGTCAAGGGTGCAACATTGATCGGCAGCGGGCCGGAAATCCTCACCAAAGTCTCGATGGTCGGGCACGACCTCAAGCTCGACGAGGGCATTGGTACCTGTGGAAAGGAAGGGCAATCCGTACCTGTAGGCGTGGGTCTTCCGACCATTCGAATCGATGAAATCACTGTGGGTGGAACACAGCAATGAATCAGCAGATACAACAGCGCGATGGGTATAGCCACCTGGCGTTGGACCTTTTGGCCAAGGCGAAGCGGGGTGGGGCGACGGAAGCAGACATCATTATCGCTGATGGCGAAACCTTTTCGGTGCAAGTCCGGTTGGGTGCCGTCGATCGGCTCACAAAAGCGCGGGAGAAGCATCTCGGCTTGCGTGTGTTTGTCGGGAAACGCTCCGCCAGTACCTCCACCTCAGATTTCTCAACGGGTTCCCTGAATCAATTGGTTGCCGAGACCTGCACTTTGGCAAAGGCCGTCGTGGAAGATCAGGTGTCCGGCTTGCCGCCGGCGGATCAGATGGCTGGAGAGAGGCCGGATCTGGATCTCTATGATTCCACAAGACTGAATACGGAGCAGCAGATTGAATTGGCCAAACGGGTCGAGGCTGCTGCCATGTCTACGGATGAGCGTATGACGAATTCGGAAGGGGGCGACTTCGATTCCTCTTCGGGCCGCGTAGTGTTGGGCAACAGTCACGGATTCCTGGGGGAGTACCAGAGCTCTAGTTTTTCAATGTCAGTATCGCCCGTTGCCACCGATCCGGAGACCGGGGCTATGCAGCGTGATTCCTGGTACGATGTGCAACGGAAATTCGCCAAACTGGATTCCCCTGAGGTGGTGGGACTGGAAGCCGCGCGCCGGACGATCCGAAAGCTTGGAGCGAGGAAAGTGGCGACCCAACGCGTTCCTGTCGTGTTCGATTCCGAAACGGCCGGAAGTCTTATGGGAAATCTCTGCAGCGCAGTGTCGGGGTATTCACTCTACAAAGGGGCGTCGTTCCTGGCCGGCCAATTAGGCAAATCGCTGGCACCGGAATATGTGACAGTCTATGACGATGGGTGCGTGGTCGGAGGGCTGGGTTCTCGACCATTTGATGGCGAAGGTCTGCCGACTAGAAAGACGACAGTCGTGGAGCGAGGGGTATTAAAAAGCTACTTGCTCGATACCTACTCAGGAAGGAAACTCGGTTTGGCATCGACCGGCAACGCCTCGCGCAGCGTCGGTGAGAATCCATCGGTCGGCCCTACGAACTTCTATCTCGCGCCAGGGACAAAGACGGCGCAAGACATTATCAAGACGGTGAAACAGGGCTTGTACGTCACGGACCTCATCGGTTTCGGCATCAATATGGTCACAGGCGATTATTCACGGGGGGCCGCTGGATTTTGGATCGAAGGTGGCGAGTTGACCTATCCCATGGAAGAAATCACGATTGCGGGTAACCTGAAAGACATATTTGCAGGAATCGAGATGATCGGCAACGATCTCGTGTTTCGCGGGCGCATTGCCAGCCCAACTGTGAAGATTGGAGAGATGATGGTAGCGGGCAACTGATCGCGCTTCGCGGCAAGTTGGCAGTTCTGAGTTCTGAGTGTTGAGTTCTGAGTTAAAGAATCGAAGGACGAAAAAACGACTTTTTGAATCTATAACTCAGCACTCAGAACTTATAACTCAAAACTTGCACCTGTAAGGAGGTGCCTTATGGCCGAGTCAATTAGAGAAACGATGGTGCAGTATCCGAGCGGAGGCGTGACTGTTCGTGCCTATGTGGCTGCGCCACAGACGAGGGAGAAGCGCCCGGCCATCATTGTGGTCCAGGAATGGTTTGGGCTATCCGACCATATCAAGGACATTGCGAAGCGTTATGCGGCAGAGGGGTATGTGGCCATTGCGCCGGATCTCTACTCCCGTTTGGGTAATGCTCTTACAGCGGACCCAGGCGAAGCAGGCAAGTTGATGAATACGCTTCAGCAGGAGGATGGACTCAAGGATCTCAATGCCACCGTTGTCTATCTCAAGTCCGTTCCAGAAGTAGACGCCACGAGAATTGGAGTGACCGGATTCTGCATGGGCGGATCCTATGCGCTCATGCTGCCTTGTGTGAACAAAGAGATTAAGGCCGCCGTGCCGTTCTATGGTCAGGTGCCGAATCCCGATGCGCCGCTTCAACAGCTGTCGGCGCCTGTTCTGTACATCTATGGAGAGGATGATGGCTGGATTACCAAGGCGGACGTGCAGCGGCTTGCGGCGGCGCTGAAGAAGTACAATAAGGCCGGCGAGATCAAGACCTATTCTGGCGCGCCTCATGCCTTTTTCCGGGATACGGATAAGGCCGTGTATCGGCCGGAGGCAGCTAAAGACGCCTGGATTCGCGCCACAGCATTTTTCAAACAACATCTGATCTCGTAAAAGGAGTCAGCCGTCCCATGCCGCTTGATGTTGAACTGGGAAAGACCATGCTCCAGTTGATTACGTCGCGATATGACGATCGGCATTGGCGCAAGAAGATTGAAAAGACCTTAGGTCTGCCGCAATCCGGTGTCGGGGACCCTGTGCAACAGCAGATCTTCATGTATCTGAAGATCGGTCTCAAGGGGTATAAATCACGTCGTGCCGATCCTGATTCCTGGATTATCGGAGGGTATGCGACCAAGGAAGTCATTGATCGAGCGAAATTCCAGCCCCAACTGGTCGGTCCAAACATAACGAAGGACGACGTCGCGTTTCTCGGGAGCGATCCCGGGAAAGAGATCGACGAAACCTGGTGGGACGAGATGCTCGTGTCCTGGTTCGATGTGCCGGAAGAAGAAAAACCTGCCGAAGAAGAAGGCGGTGAGGCCGCCGATTCAGGCTCCTCGCCCACGATCAAAGCAAAAGCATAGAATCGTCGCTCGGGAGGATGCGCACCGCCGAAGGACCTCCTGAATCACCCAACTACGCCTTGCGTGCTCTCAGCCTGGAAACTCGCCGAGCCTCGAACAGTACAGGCTTCGCCGTTGCGACTGCAGAGCAACGGTCGCACGCTGCGGCAAGTTGTGTCCCGATTCATCCGGTCATCGGCGGCAACGATCCTCCTGAGCGACTTTGAGGAATAAACCGAAAGAGTTTGGAACATCGGTTGGAGACATCCGCATGACTTCACTGCGGCGAGACTCAGCAGG
>DATHTZ010000484.1:0-2936 GCA_035462675.1 Nitrospiraceae bacterium
CTTCCTTTTACCTTTGAAGGACTGCTCCTCGCGTCGATTCTCTACAGTCTGCCGTTTGCCGTGCAACCATTCGCCGCAGCCTTCGGGCAAGTCGATCGCCGGTTGATCGAAACTTCCTGGACCCTCGGGGTGTCGAAGCTCAAGACCTTCTTTCATCTGATTGTTCCGCTGTCGACAGCAGGCCTCATCACCGGCACAGTGCTGAGCTTTGCCCATACGCTCGGGGAGTTCGGCGTTGTCCTCATGGTTGGTGGCAACATCGAGGGCGAAACGCGCACCGTCTCGATCGATATTTACGATGAGGTGCAAGCGCTCAACTATGCCGGAGCCGCCAAGACGGCGTTGTTGTTGCTGGCGGTCTCCTATGGCGTGCTGCTGCTGGTCTATGCGATGAATCGAAAGGTCTGGGCGGTATGGCCGCATCGCTGACGGTTGATTGCCGTAAGAGCTTTCCCGGTCGGTTCACCTCGGCGGCGCAGCTTACGTTGCCGCTCGACCCGCCGCGCGTGCTGATCCTCTTCGGCCCCTCAGGGTCGGGGAAAACAACCCTGCTGCGTTGTCTCGCCGGGTTGGAATGGCCGGAAGAAGGGCGGATTCAATTCGGTACGACGATGTGGGTTGATGCAGCTTCCAACCTTCGGCTCTCGCCACAGGCGCGGCGGATCGGTTACATGCCGCAGGACTATGCGCTTTTTCCCACGCATACGGTGGCCGGCAACATTGAATATGGATTGAGCGATCTGCCGGCTGAGGCGCGGAGAGAGCGTGCTCGCGAGCTGATCGCCTTGCTGCAACTTCAAGGGCTCGAACAGGCCAAGCCGACGCAGTTGTCGGGCGGGCAACAGCAACGTGTCGCACTTGCGCGTGCGATCGCCAGACGACCTCAGCTCTTGTTGCTCGATGAGCCCCTGTCGGCCTTGGATACGCCGACGCGCAGTCGCTTGAGTGGAGAATTGCGAGCCCTGCTGACACAGTTGAAAATTCCCTCTGTCGTCGTCACGCACGATTGGGCCGAGGCCCTCACGCTGGGCGACGTCATTGCCGTGATGAGTGCTGGTCAGATCCTACAAGTCGGTTCGCCGCAGGAGGTATTTTCCAGACCGGCTAATGCAGAGGTTGCGCAGATCGTTGGGATTGAGACCGTCGTGCAAGGTCAGGTGGTTGCGAACGACAATGGGCTGGCGACTGTGTCGGTGAACGGGACGACATTGAAGGGCTTGGGAACGGATGCGAGTGGTTCGGCCGTCTACGTCTGCATTCGCGCGGAAGATGTGTTGCTCGAACAGGCGGGGAGCGGCGTCACCAGTGCGCGAAATCACCTGTCCGGTCGCGTGATCGAGATGCTGCCGCAAGGCCTGTTGGTGACGGTCACGGTCGATTGCGGTTTTCCCCTGCGGGCCGTAATTACGAGAGGTGCCAGCGAAGAACTTGCTCTCGAAACCGGTTCAGTGGTTGTGGCGGCGATCAAAGCGGGGGCTGTGCATCTCTTACCTCGATCTGTGTGAGTGCGAGCAGGATGCTGAAAAAGTACGCCAGCCTGTCTTATTCATTTGGTCTGTCTGGTTCATCTGGTCTATCCAGTTTGTCTGGTCTATTCAGTCTGTCTCGGAAGCTTTCCTTGCGGCTGGAACGCTGCACCCCGCCGAATCCCTGGATGGAATCCGTCAGGCGATAGACCAGAATCGCTTCGCCCTGGTAAATATTTTCATAAGCGCCGTTCCGTTCATCGCCTGCCAGTCCGCTGGTCCAGATGTTGTGTTCATACCGTTGGTTGACCGGACCTTCGCGATATCGTGAAGTTTTGCAGCATATTGACTCACTTGTAAGGTAGTACTAAAACTACGAGGTACTACCAAATAGATGGAGGTAAGTATGCTTGAATCTACCATGACCAGGAAGGGGCAGGTCACAATTCCCAAAGCGATTCGTGACCGCCTGGGAGTGAAAGAAGGGGAGAAAGTCCTCTTTGTGATGCGAGGCGAGGAGGTAGTCTTGAAGGTTGTCAAGGGAACCATTCTTGATCTCAGAGGCTCGGTTCAGCCGTCTGCGCATCCCGAAGATTTTGAAAAGATTCGTCAGTCGGTGAAGCGGGCTGTGGTAAAGAAGGTGGCCGGGCATGGTTAGTTTCTTCATGGATACCAATGTGTTTCTTCGTTTTCTGACCAACGACGATCCGGCGAAGGCCAAGCGAGCCGAGATACTGTTTCGTGATGCTCTGCGAGGCAAGATCAGATTGGCGACGAGTCTGCTGGTCATCGCCGAGATCATCTGGACACTGGAATCCTTTTACAAACTGGAGAAGCCGGATATCGCCGCGAAGATTGAGAAGATCCTGAATACGCCCAATCTGGACTGTCCCGAAGCGCCGCTGCTCTTTATGGCCCTCGATCTCTATGTCCATGCGAACATCGATTTCGTGGACGCGTACAACGCCTTCCACATGAAAGAGCAGGGACTCACACAGATTCTTACCTATGCTCGTAAACACTTTGCCCGGTTTCCGTGGGTGCAGATCGGAGATTTGTGATTACGCGGCAGTGGGGATTTTGAGGTGGAGCAGTACCTGCCAGCCATACCGTAGCAATGATATCGACAGTCAGTCTGTTTCGTCTATCTGGTATATTCAGTCTGTCTCGTGTGTTTGGTTGAACCAGACCAACCAGATAGACCAGAGATACCAGATGGACCAGATAGACCAGTCAGCTCAGAATCGCGCGGAGAGGCCGATGCCGACGTTGGTGTTCTTGATGGAACTTGACTCGAAACTCTCCTTGCGGCTGGAATGCTGGACCCCGCCGAATCCCTGGACGGATTCCGTCAATTGATAGGCCAGAATCACTTCGCCCTGGTAGACGTTTTCATAGGCGCCGTTCCGTTCATCGCCCGCCAGACCGCTGGTCCAGATGTTGTGTTCAAAGTGAATAGCGGTGAGGAGG
>DATHTZ010000485.1:0-3619 GCA_035462675.1 Nitrospiraceae bacterium
GCCTAATTTAATTCAGCGAGGTGATGGACAGCGACACTTCGTTCGGCAGCAAGAGCGTCACGTTTGCCCGGTGTGTGGGGTCCGCTTGAATGAAGGCGAACAACGGCACTGGCTGTGGCACCTGGCCCGGCGGCAAGGCCAGCAGAACCGGAAAGTCGAGCAGAGGCGACACCGCCGTCAGGCCGGCTAGGCGCAGTCGAAAGGCCATGAGAATGTCGCGCAACCGGCTGGTTTGATCTTCTTCGGGGAGCGATTGGTTTGTGACAATGCCCACTTCCCAGAGCGGTCGGGTGATCGTGACAGGGAACGTAATGCCGAGTTTCAGGGCGGCGGGTGACACGTCGATCAAGATCCCGGCCTGAATCGCCGCTTCCCGGTCTCGAATGACTGAGGGCACCGCAGTCCGTTCCACCAACTCTTGCCCACCTATGTGCTCTTGCGCGAGAGGTTCTTGCGGTTGGAGCGGCTCGCTCTGCGCGGAAAGAACCTCCGCTGCTTCTTCGGCGTTGGAAGGAGCTGGAATTGGAACGTCTATGTGAGGCAAGGCCTTCACGATACCGTCGTAGATCGCTCGGGCTGATGCAGACCATGCCTCATTAAATGGGTGGCCTCCGAAGGCCGCTTCGGCGGCTTTCTTCTCGTCGTGGGTCAGGGCTTTGGGTGAAGGTGTGTTCGTCATGATATGAACATAAGATGCTTTGCCGGGATGTCAAGGGTTGGTACGATTGACACTGACTTAGGAGCTTGTCCGGCATGAACCGTTCTACTGCGGCGAACGATCGGCAACCATCTGCGTCGTAGGTGGCCCGAAAAATCCTCAACGTATTCCAATGAATACGCCTCCGGTTCTTCCGGCCTGCGGCCTCACAACTGGCCGCAGCTCCATTGCCTCGTTACGAGGCAATGTCGGACAGTCTCCTACACGTGATTATTCCGGCAGCGGTTTGCCCTTGGTCTCCGGGGCAAAGAATAAGACTGCCAGTCCCACCAAGTAGATCAAGGCCACCGTGCTGGCGGCTCGGCCGAAGGTGCCCAACGTTGTGACAAGCCACCCTGTCAGGAATGGTGAGGCGGAGGCCAGGATACGTCCTGCGTTGAAGCAAAATCCTGCGCCGGTGGCACGAAGTCTGGTCGGATAGAGTTCAGGCAGGTAAATGGGAAACCCACTAAAGATGCCGTTGTTAAAGAAACCGAGGATCGGCAGCAACATGAGCACCGCGCTGTAGCTGGTTGGAACGAGAAAGGTGATTGGAAGCATCACGAAACTGCCCACGCACATGAACGCGAAGACAGGCCGGCGACCGAAGCGATCCGCCAGTGGGCCGAAGCCCAGGTAGCCGAAGATCGCACCAGAGTTCAGAGCCATAATGGCGTAGCTGACGTATTTTGTCAGGGTCGCGGGGTCCTGCCCCTTCAGATCGGGCAGTTCGCGGATAAGTGTCGGAGCCCAGTTCGTCGCACCCCAGAGACCAAATACGGCCACGAACGCTAAGGCCGAGCCTACCAAGGTCCCTCGCCGTAAGTGGCCATCAAAAATTGCGGAAAGCGGAATGGTGTTTAGCTCATGGGCATGAGTCCAGCGTTCCGGTTCCTTCACCCACCAGCGAACGAGTAGTGCCACAAACGCCGGGAGGACGCCGACGAGAAAGAGCCCTCGCCATCCGTACGTTTCTTTGAGCGTGAGATTGAATGTCGCAGCGAGGAAGAACCCGACAGCCCAGGCGGATTGGAGAATCCCTGCAGCCTTCGCTCGTTTTTCCTCCGGCCAGGTTTCCGCGACGATCGCCGCGCCGGCCGCCCATTCACCGCCGATGCCGAGTGCCGTCAGAAACCGATAGATAGCGAGGTGCCACCAGGTCTCCGATAACGCAGCGGCTCCGGTGAAGACGGCGTAGATGATGATGGTCGCGATCAAGACCTTGGTCCGACCGAAGCGGTCGGCCAGGATGCCGAATGTAATCCCGCCGATAGCCCAGCCGATGAGAAAAATTGAAAAGATGATGCCGCCGTACCAGCCGATTTGCTCCGTTGTCGGAGGGCCGCTTGCTGAGTGGAGGAGATCATGTAGTGCCGGGTGGAGGACGATGGCATAGATCGTGGCATCCATCGCATCAAAGACCCAGCCGAGCCAGGCAACGAAGAGGACGAGCCATTGATAGCGCGTGACGCCCTGTCGCCACGATTGTGTGCTAGTCGGCAAGATAAAGTTCCGCAATCAAACTCACGAGATAGACCAGACAGACCTGACTAACCAGACGAACCGTCCCGTGCCGCGTCAGGCTAGAGTCCTTCATCATAGGAGTCAAGGTGAAGCCTATTGAAACCCCATGCTATAGTGGCTGCCATGGCACGAATCGACTTCTACCGAATCTTGGGAGTCTCCCGCGATGCGTCCGACGAGGCGATTAAGAAAGCCTACCGGAAGCTGGTCTTTCAGCACCACCCTGACCGTAACCCTGATAGTGCGCATGCCGAACCCAAGATCCGCGAGCTCAATGCGGCCTACGAAGTCGTCGGTGATCCAGAGAAACGTCGGACCTATGATCGGCTCAATTGGGGAGATGAAACGGCACGGGACGAAGCGGCCGATCCAGCCGTTATCCTCGACGAGATGGAGAAGAAGCTCTTCGATGAAGGACGCAAGGAAGTATTCGCTGTATTGATGAAAGACGTGAAACGGGTCAAAGCCGAACTTGCTGTGATTCGTGAACGGACCGTGGCGGATCAAGGATATGACACGTTTAAGGAAGAAATAATCCGGGAACGGGCATCGGAGGTTATGGAAGAGCTGGTCACGGCTGAGATGGATGGGCGCAAACAGCGGCTCGTCGAAGTGGCAACGGAGATGTTATTGTCGCAAGGCGTGGTCAAACGAGACGATACGAGAGGCGTCAGATCGCTACGGGGGCAGCTTGAGGACGTATTCCGCAAAGGACGGATGAAGGGCTTCGCCGCCGCGCTGGAGTTGTTTTATGAAAGGCGTTAAACGTGAGACGTGAAAGGACAGGACCGAACCGTTTTATGTATCACGTTTAACGTGTATTAGCTCAGATTCGACCTGGCAGTCAGTGTCAGCTATCGACCCAAACGATCGCGGTGTAGATGTGCGGTCCATTGAGGACAAGGCGGTGATCGAGTTGTTACATACCCGTCCTGAAAGGAAAGTCGAGAGATGATTTCAGAACTCAAAACGATTGGGGTGCGAACCCATTTACAGCGAGGTGCCGTGTTGGCGCTAACGAGGAGAACGCAGCGCCTAATCCGCCGCGCATGTCTTGCGACGGCTTTGCTGGTGACGATAGCCGCCGTGGCTCAGCCGGTTCATGCCGCAGGCGGAGGTCAGACGAAGTTCCCGCGCATATCGACGCAGTTCATCGCGGCATTGGGCGATCCAGGTGCGACCTCCGGGAGCGGCGCGCAATCGTGGGGTCTGTGGCCTCTGGACCCGGGTCCTCGGGGCGTCGAGCTGAACCGCTATCAACGGTTGAAGGATGCCGGTGGCGTCGCCCCGGCGCGCTGGACATTCGACGACACGGACTGGTGGCTGGAGGAACACGGCTTGATCATGGAGCAGCCGACCTTTCCGCTCCCTCCCGGCAAATACTTGGTCACGGGTAAC
>DATHTZ010000486.1:0-3261 GCA_035462675.1 Nitrospiraceae bacterium
ATGGCTGGATCAAGTCATCTTGTTAAAGAACTGAGAGAGAAAACCGGCGCCGGTATCCTCGATTGCCAGAAAGCGCTCACCGAGAATAGCGACGATATTGAAAAGGCCATCGATTACCTGCGGCAAAAAGGCTTGGCCGCTGCGCTCAAAAAGTCGGGCCGCGAGACCAACCAAGGCCTCGTACACGCCTATATCCACATGGGCGGAAAAATCGGTGTGCTCATCGAGGTCAACTGTGAAACCGACTTCGTCGCTCGGAACGAAGAGTTTAAGACGTTCGTCAACGACCTGGCCCTCCAGGTCGCTGCCGGAAAACCCTCCTACGTCAAACGGCAGGATATCCCCGCCTCGCTCATCGAAAAAGAGCGTTCGATTTATGAAGGACAGGCAAAAGAAATGGGCAAGCCCCTTGCGGCATGGCCGAAGATCGTTGAGGGTAAACTGGAGAAATTCTTCCAAGAGAGCTGTCTGATCGAGCAGTCCTTCGTCAAGGACCCCGCCGTCACAATTAAGGACCTCCTTGCGCTGAAGATTGCCAAAATCGGCGAGAACATGAACATCCGCCGCTTCACCCGGTACCAATTAGGCGAAGCATGAGTTCTGCCAATTATCGGCGCATCCTCCTCAAAGTGAGCGGAGAGATGTTGGCCGGTGAGCAGGGCTACGGTGTCCAACCCTCCATCCTTGAAGGTCTCGCCTCGGAAATCGCCTCCGTCGTGGCCCTGGACATCGAAGTCGCCGTGGTTATCGGCGGCGGTAATATCTTCCGCGGGATTGCCGCCAGCGCATCCGGTATGGAACGCGCCTCCGCCGACTACATGGGGATGCTTGCGACCGTACTCAATGCATTGGCCCTTCAAAACGCGCTGGAGCGCACCGGCATTATGACGCGGGTCCAGTCCGCAATCGAAATGCGCCAACTGGCTGAAGGCTATATCCGCCGGCGAGCTATTCGCCATCTTGAGAAAAAACGCGTGGTCATCTTCGCCGGCGGCACGGGGAACCCCTACTTCTCGACTGATACCGCAGCGGCGCTCAGAGCGATGGAGATCGGAGCCCAGGTCATCATGAAAGGAACCAAGGTCGACGGCATCTACGACGCCGATCCTGTGAAGAACCCCTCTGCCAAGAAATATCAGACGATCTCCTTTCTCTCGATACTGAATCAGGATTTAAAAGTGATGGACGCCACGGCCATCAGCCTCTGCATGGATAACAACCTTCCACTCATCGTGTTCAATCTGAAGGAACAAGGCAACTTCAAACGCGTCGCCATGGGCGAAGCGATCGGAACCGTTGTCACCCCCGATCGCCGCTAACTTTCTGGGGAGTCTCTCATGTCCAACCCTGCCGCTATACGACAAAAAATCACGGAAAAGATGGAGTCCGCGCTGGAGCATCTCAAGCGAGATTTGGCCGGTCTACGAACAGGACGCGCATCGGTCGCCCTCTTCGACGGCGTTCGGGTGGATTACTATGGCACGATGACCCCGCTGAAGCAGGTGGCCAATATTTCGACGCCGGAAGCCCGCCTCATCACCATTCAGCCTTGGGAGCCGGCTTTGATCAAGGAAATTGAAAAAGCCCTGGCTGGATCGAGCCTCGGTATCACACCATCTAACGATGGAAAGATCATTCGCGTTCCCCTTCCACCACTCACCGAAGAACGGCGCAAAGAACTCAGCAAGATCTGCAAAAAACACGGCGAAGATACGAAAGTCGTCATACGTGGATTTCGTCGAGATGCCAACGAAGAGTTGAAGAAACTGCAAAAAGATGCCAAGTTAACCGAAGACGAGCTGCGAAAGTCCGAAGCCGACACCCAGAAACTGACTGACCAGAATATTCAAAAAATCGACGACGTGGTGAAGAAAAAAGAACAAGAAATTATGGAAGTGTGACCTCAATTTCGACCTTGTTACCCACCTACGCCATCGTCAATCTCGCGGCACTTGCCCATAATCTCTCTTGCATCAAGCGCTATCTACCTCCCGGCTGCGAGATCCTGGCGGTCGTCAAGGCCAATGCGTACGGGCATGGAGCGGTGGAGACCGCTCACGCGCTTGCCCGCCAGGGCATCGGGCGGTTTGCCGTGGCCTCGCTCGACGAAGGTATCGCACTCCGCCAAGCCGGCATCTCCGCGTCTATTGTTGTTCTGGGCGCGCTCTTTGAGCACCAGATATCTGACCTGGTCGCTCACCGACTGACCCCGGTCGTCAGCGATGGACGCGTCCTCCCAGCATTGGCCAAGACCGCGCCTTCGCATCCGGTCCCCTACCCGATTCATCTCAAGGTCGAAACAGGGATGGGACGATTAGGGTTTTCTCCGGAAGAGCTGCTGATACTCCTCGACGATCCTCTTTTGCACAGTTCCCTCAAGATCGAGGGCCTGATGACCCACCTTGCCGACGCAGACGGAAAAGACAGCAGCGTCACGGAACGGCAGCTTGACGCATTTCGCACCGTGCTGGGACAGATCCGACAACGTGGTGTCACCCTCCCATTGGTACATACGGCAAACAGTGCCGCCATCGTGAGATTTCCCGAGACGCACTTTTCACTCGTGCGTCCCGGCATCATGCTCTACGGGTACCACACCTTGCCCGCCACAGTCCCCGCTCCTGATCTCAGACCCGTCCTCTCACTACGAACCACGATCGTCCAACAGCGGACCATTCCACGAGGAGGCACAGTCAGCTACAACGGCACATTTGTCGCGACAAGACCGACGCGTATCGTAGTGCTGCCGATCGGCTATGCCGACGGCTATAGCCGCAGACTCTCCCACCGCGGATCAGTCTTGATTCAGGGATGCCGCGCCCCCATCATCGGTCTGGTCTGCATGGATATGATCATGGCGGATGTTACCGACCTCGCGCCGGTGCAAGTGGGTGAGACCGTCACACTGATCGGTCAGCAGGGAGGAGAATCAATCTGGGCTAATGAAGTGGCCGACTGGATCGACACGATCCCGTATGAAGTCCTTTGCGGGATAGGCTCCCGCGTTCCGCGCCTATACGAATCCGTCTGACACCCGACCGACAATCTGTCGCATAACCTCCCGAAGCAGACGCGAGTGGTGAGGGTGTGAATGGCACTGAGCCCTTCTATAAGCTCTCCAAGTGGGGTACGTTGAGAATTTCGATGACCCGAGAACGCCGCATGCGAAAAGGCGCTTCACAGCGCGCCGGTGTCGGGCGGGTGAGCAGGACGACTTTCTCAGCGTCCTGCTAGTAGATCACACGAATCGATGCACTACCG
>DATHTZ010000487.1:0-7095 GCA_035462675.1 Nitrospiraceae bacterium
CTATCTTCCGGAATTGCGCAGCCTCTATGATTCGCCATGGGAGCAGTTGCATGAGCTGAATATGGCGGTGATTCGCTGGCTGCTCGCGGCTTTTGGCATGACGACACCCATTCGTTGTGCATCGGAGTGGGAGGCGCGCGAAGAACCGACGGATCGGTTGATTGATCTCTGCCATAGTGTTGGAGCATTGGGATATCTGTCCGGTCCAGGCGGGGAGCATTATCTGGACGTCGCACGGTTTGAATCGTCCGGGTTGCGGCTGGAGATTCAACAGTTCCACCATCCGATGTATCGGCAAGTCTATGAACCATTCATGCCGGCGATGTCGGCCATCGATCTGTTGTTCTGTTGCGGCCCGGAGGCGCTGACGCGATTGCGCGATGCACGGGCGTGACAGAACGTGGTCACAGCCGCGTAGCGCTAAGAGTCTGTGGGAAAACTGGTTTGGCAAGGTGAAAATTCACTGGCTTCTATTTCCAGGATAATAGGATAAAGCCATGCAGGATGATCAAAAAGGTCGTCCAGCAAGGCCGCAGCGAGCGAAGAGGCGAGGCGTACGCTTCGGTACGTTGGGCTTCTGAGCGAAGCAAGAACGCCGCTGGCGGACTTTTCAGGATTCTGCTAGTGAGGGGGGTGAAATGGCGAACGAACGTAGAGTGCCGATGCGGATCCTGGCAATCGGTGCCCATCCGGACGATATCGAAGCTGGGTGCGGCGGGACGCTGCTCAAATACGCGCAAAAAGGGCATCGCATTTTTCTGATGGTGATGACGGCCGGCGATAAAGGTGGCTCGAGTGGCGTACGCAAGCGCGAGCAGGAGCAATCGGCGAAACAATTGCGGGCCGAGAAGATTTTCTGGGGCGGGTATGAGGACACGGCGGTTCCGATGGGACGCGAATTGATTCAGGAAATCGAAGCGGTGGTGAAAGAGGTGCAGCCACACTTCATCTTTTCGCACTATCATGACGATACCCACCAGGACCATCGGCACCTGGCGATGAGCACGATCACGGCGACTCGCTATACCCAGAACGTTCTGTTCTACGAAGGACCGACGACCCAGAATTTCTCGCCGACCGTCTTTGTCGATATTTACCATGTGCTCGAGGAGAAGGTCAAATCGATCGAGGCCCATGCCTCGCAGGTGAAGAAGACCCACATCGAAGGTCTGAGTATCGTGGATGTGATTCGGGCCGGAGCGCATTTCCGCGGCATTCAAGGCCGGGTGAAAAACGCAGAAGGTTTTCTCCCGCTGCGATTGTTTATTAATATCGGCCTATGACGACTGTGGCGACAATGATTCCCCACTCACGGCCTACAATCGACCAGGAGGACTTGCGAGCGACGGCCGAGGTGCTTCGTTCAGGGCAGATTGCCCAAGGGCCCTGGGTCGAACGATTCGAGCGCGACACGGCAGCGTTCTTTGGCTTGCAGGGTGGCGTGGCCGTCAGTTCAGGAACTGCGGCGCTCGAACTCGCCTTGCGGGCGCTCAGGATTGGGGCCGGTGACGAAGTCATTATGCCGAGTTATGTCTGTCCGGCGCCGTGGCTCGCGACGCAACGAGTTGGGGCACAGGCTACACTTGTCGACATCGACCTGAATACGTTTAATATCGATCCAATCGCAGCCCGCCGAGCGGTGACGAAGAAGACTCGTGCGATCATTGTCCCGCATCTGTTCGGCCTGCCTGCCGATCTGACGGCACTCGAGCGGCTGGGGATTCCGCTGATTGAGGATTGCGCGCAGACGCTAGGGGTGACGGAGCAGGGTCGGACAGTCGGCACGGTCGGACAGCTTACCGTATGCTCCTTCTACGCGACGAAGTTATTGTCCGCCGGGGAAGGCGGGATGGTGCTGTCGAATGAGAGGGCGTTACTCGAACGAGTCAGGTCGCTGCGCGAATATGATTGTGTAGCCACACTGGATCCCTCCTCCTTCAATTTGAAACTGACCGACTTGCAAGCAGCCCTTGGACTCTCCCAGCTGGGGCGGTTTTCGGCCTTTCATGAACGGCGCTCTGCCCTCGCGGCAACTTACCGAGATGTCCTGTTCTCCAAGGCCGCTATCTGCCCGAGCGCCCCTCCAGGTAGGACACATGGATATTATCGATATGTGATCAGGCTGCCACATCTCCGAAACGACCCTGATAATCTCATGGGTCTAATCAACAGGTTAGACCGACGGGGGATTCACTGTCGCAAGCCCGTCTTTCGCCCGCTCCATCGCTATCTGGATCAAGGCGGTTACCCGAACAGCGACGAAGCGGATCGAACGGCGTTGTCGATACCGCTCTATCCCGATCTCACAGACGACGAAGTCCGGCAGATTCAACAATCGTTGGCCAAGGTCCTTTCGTGAAAGCCATTGACGCCGAGCTCTCACCATTTGCATTACGCAACAGCCGGCGCTGGCTTACACCGGCTGCGTTGGGCGCACTGCTGGGAGCGATGGCCTTGGCGGTTCCCACGGTTCGTGGACTTTTTGTGTTCGAAGGTCTTCGGTGGCTCTATATCCTACTCTTTGCGTTTCTCGGCGCCGGCGCGTTGACGCCGCTCATGGTGTATCTCAGTCATCAGTGGGGGCTGGTCGATCACCCATCCGATCGCAAGATCCATGTATACCCGACTCCCAGGCTAGGTGGTGTGGCCGTCTATCTTGGATTCCTCGGCTCGGTGTTGTTGAATTCGATTCTGCCGGATTGGATGATCGCTACCCTTGCGGCTGGATCGTTGCTGTTGATCGTCGGTGTCGTCGATGACGTGTGGGAATTGCCCGCGTCGTCGAAGCTGGTCGCCCAACTCGTGGCAGCCGGGATCGTCATTGCCACGGGCAACGTCCTGACGCTGTTTCCCAGTGGGCCAGTCGGCGATGTCGCGAATGTGCTGCTGACGTTGCTCTGGATCGTCGGGATCACGAACGCCTTCAATTTTTTTGACGGCATGGATGGTCTGGCCACCGGGCTTGCGATTCTCATAGCTGGATTCATGGCAGCCGTGGCATTTGAAACGAACCAGCCAGGATTGGGCTGGCTTGCCATCGCCATCATTGGGGCTGGGGTCGGATTTCTTCCCTACAATTTTCGAGGGCGCAAGCCTGCCGTGATCTTTCTTGGAGACGGGGGGGCAACCTTCCTCGGATTCACGCTCGCCTGTCTCGCCGTCAAAGGGAATTGGGCGGACCATAGTCCGATCGTTTCATTCAGTAATCCGCTCCTCATCTTCGGCGTCCTCATCTACGATATGATCCACATCACCGTGGAACGGGTGGCGACTGGGAAAGTGCGCTCCATCAAGGCATGGCTCGACTATGTGGGCAAAGATCATCTCCACCACCGGTTGGAGCGTGCATTGGGGTCCCGCCAGGCGAGTGTTGCAATGATCTGTCTCATGACGATTTGCCTCGGGCTGGCGGCCTTAGCGCTTCGTCATGCCGGAACGGCTGAGGCGCTCCTGCTGCTCGTCCAAGCCTGTTTGATTGTAGCCATGATCACGATCTTGGAGTGGAGTGGCCGCCAGAAATACTAAGCCAGGATTATCCATGAGCGTTTCTGCTGCAATCGCGGATTCGCCGCTGCGACAAGCCTGGCCGCCGTTGGCACGGCGTCCAGGCTCCCCGCTCAGTCGGTCAACATACTGTTTCAAGTATGCCTCCCTCGCGGCTCCGCGCGCCTGTCTCGCTTGGCGACTGCGCGATTTCGCGACGAACCGTCATCAATAATCCGGGCTGCCCCCTTGCACTGTACCGCAGTTCCCGTTACAAGATCCCTCCATGGTTCCTACCGTTGAATGGAAAGATGGCGCGGTACGACTGCTCGATCAGAGCCGGTTGCCGGAGCATGTCGAGTTTTTGGATTGTCGGGACTATCAGACCGTCGCCGAGGTCATTCGCAGCCTTAAAGTCAGAGGCGCTCCGGCAATCGGTGTCACCGCGGCAATGGGGGTGGCCCTCGGTGCCCAGACTGTCACGGCATCCGACTACGAGGCCTTTGCTAAATCGGTGCTCGTGATCTGCGATCATCTTGCGGCAACCAGGCCGACGGCGGTTAATCTGTTTTGGGCCATCGAACGGATGAAACGCTTGCTCGCCTCGTGTCGCATGCAGCCCATTTCCTCTATCAAGGCGGCCCTGTTGAAAGAATCACAAGTCATTCTCGATGAAGATATTGCCCTCTGTAAGGCGATGGGCCAGCACGGAGCGACACTCATTTCGAGTGGTCAAACGGTCCTAACCCATTGCAATGCCGGTGCCTTGGCGACAGCCGGCTATGGCACGGCATTGGGCGTCATTCGCGCGGCCTGGGAGCAGGGCAAGCAGATTCAGGTCATCGCAGACGAGACCAGGCCGGTGCTGCAAGGCGCACGGCTCACGGCCTGGGAGTTGATGCAAGACAAGATTCCTGTGACACTCATCACAGACAATATGGCCGGCTCGCTCATGCGACAGGGGAACATTCACCTCTGTATTGTGGGGGCGGATCGCATTGCGGCAAACGGGGACGTGGCGAACAAGATCGGGACCTACTCAGTCGCCGTGCTGGCCAAAGCCCATGGGATTCCCTTCTACGTGGCTGCGCCCTATTCCACGATCGATCTGAAGACCAAAACAGGAGCGGATATTCCGATCGAACAACGGAACCCCTTAGAAGTCACTACCATTCATGGCAGCCATCCCATCGCACCAGCCGGAGTCGCAGTCTACAATCCGGCCTTCGACGTGACGCCGGCTGAATTGATCACAGGCATCATCACCGAACGGGGTGTCTTCAAGCCGGGCGAACTCGCCGCACAGTTTCAGAAATAGTTCGATTGCATATCCTCCAAGCGGCATAGCGTCTGACGCGCTCGCCATCATCAGTGGTCACTTGAAGTAGGCCGAACGGGCGAATGTGAGATTGCCAGACTTGAACCCCGTTGCAGTGTGCAACTCTCATGAGGCAGAAGAGTTTCTCAATACAGTGCTGGAAGAAGACCATCCCGAGCTATTCTTAGTGGCGCTGAGAAACGTGGCCGAAGCCCAAGGGGGAATGGCGCAGCTCGCCGACAAAACGAAACCCTACTGCAAAACCTCTACAAGATGTTGTCGAGCATGGAGACCCCGAGATCAAGAGCCTCGATGCATTGCTGCACACGTTGAGGTTCCGCCTCGATGTCACAATTGCACGTTGACCGTGAAGCGGAAAACGTGAAGCCGTGGGTGTCAGAGGAATACACTACCACCCCTCGCGAAACGGAGCCCATCAACATTTCATCACGAGGAGCGTTCAGAAAAGACTCCGGACCCCTTCTCTCTTATCGTGCGTGCGTGCGTGTTAAACGCCTACTTCCTCACTTTTTATCTTCCAAGGGTAATAGGGCAAACAGCACATTGCCGTACCATCGAAAAACCTAATACTCTCACCTAGTTCTCAGAAAACAACACTGTGACAAATAGATAAGTCGTTTAATTCCAATATATTGTAATTAATACTCAATTATAAACATGATATGTTCAAAATCATCAGATGTTACCTTCCGCTTATGTACTTGCTCCGTTTCCTTCTCACGTCCCATTCTTGACAGTGGATACTTCAAGCTCTTGTTTTGGCAAATTGATTCGGGTCTAAGGACGATCGGTCGCATATTTTAACCGACGGGGCACTGCTCTTGCGTAACCCACTTCCAATGCCACCGGGAATCCATAGTCCAAACCAGAACTCCCCCTGCTCGATTGGATTGCCGTCTTTACTTGGTGACGAGCGCACTTCAATGAATTCAAACTGTGGTGGGTTGAGTAATTAATAACGGAGGCGGGGATGCACCAAGCGATACGCCAGCATCTCTTCGTAACTTACGCGATCTCATTGAGCCTCATGACAGTCTTCGTGTCACTGCTTCAGCCTATTCCTTCCGCCTCTGCCCAGCAGCTGACAAGGCCTATCAGCCAGGAAACCGACGGAACAGGCACGCAAGGGCGGCGAATCGAGAACATTGCCCCCACTTTTCCATACCCAGCGAAATCCTTGGAGAAGGAAGGCGCGCAACCCTCGACTCACAAGCCGCACCGACTGATTCGAAAGCCCCAGAACCCTCCCACCGCATCCGTCGAACCTCTTCCATCCGACTCCTCACCCGTCAGCTCCGAGCCAACACCTCCGTTGTCGCTACAAAGCGATAACACGACTTCTCAACCTAAAGAACCGTCATTGCCTAATAGAAGTGTCAGGGCAGCCGTACCTCTTGCGACCATGAGCGTCACACCGTCGTCAGCAGCAGTAGCCACGGGATCCACTGCAGCGAGCACAGCGTCAACCGGAACCATCCCGCTGGCCGCTGCAGGCGCAGGCAACTCCTCTTCCTCAGGAAGCGGAAGTGCCGGTGGGCGATCGATGCGCAGATTAGCTGCGGAGATGCCGGGGTTGGCACAGCTAATTACGCCGCCTTCGGCCCCAGGGGTTCCGATCAATCCTGCCATCGGCGCCAGCCCCACGAGCGTTTCGTTTGCCGCCACCCAGGGCGGCGCCAATCCGGCGACCCAGACCGTGACCATCAGCAACACCGGTGGCGGGACGTTGAGCTGGACTGCCAGTGAGACCGCCACGTGGTTGACCCTCAGCCCCGCCTCGGGCACAGGCAATGGTGCGGTCACGTTGAGTGCAACAACGGGAACATTGACTGCAGCCACCTATACCGGCACGGTGACACTCAGTGGTGGCGCCGGGGTCGCCCCCGTCACCGTCCCTGTGACCTTCACCGTGGCCGCAGCCCCCGTACCGCCCGCCATCGGCGCCAGCCCCACGAGCGTCTCGTTTGCCGCCACCCAGGGCGCTGCGAACCCAACTTTTCAACTTCTGAACATCAAGAATCCTGGAGGAGGTACACTCACATGGTCAATCACAGACAACCAAACCTGGTTGACCTTGAACGCCACCTCAGGCACCACGACGACAGAAACAGATTCGGTCACTTTATTTGTCAATACGAACGGGCTCCAAGCCGCCACTCATAGTGCCACGATCATCGTTACAGCAACAGGTGCATCAAATACACCGCAGACAATTCCTGTCACACTCACTCTCAGCGCACCCGCAACTGCATCAGCCACCTTGACTTGGGATC
>DATHTZ010000488.1:0-2905 GCA_035462675.1 Nitrospiraceae bacterium
CAGGGCATGACACCGGAGAATTTCTCCGTCCTTGACCGATTTGTCGAACACATGGTGCTGGAAGACTATTCACCTACTTACTTTGCAAACTCGTTTAGTCAGGCGATTGCTTCGCAGCATGAAGCAAACGCCAATACGCCACTCCCCCCCGATGCAACGCAAGATGTTCTTGCGCGCGCGACAGACCTTGCTGGCCACCATAGGTGAGATCTCCACAAAGCCACACCTCAGATTTTCAATACATTCGCTGATGATGAGCGAATCATTTCAGCACAGCAGAAAATCGAGGGTCTGCACGTCTGGGTAAGAACTCTTCTGCCGGGTAGCCGAACGAGACAGGCGAGACACTCGGAATCGAAACTTGCGCCTATTCAGATGTTCGCGGCCTCTATGAAATGATGCTCTCTGCTAAGACCTCGTTCCATCCGGCCATATCTTCATCCCTGAAGCGGGACCATTGTCCCTGTAACGTGAAGGAGATTGTGTAATGGTCACTCTTGGCACACACGACTCCGTGCGCATCCACCGGTTCTCCATTTGGAGCACCATGAGGATCGCGACGAGTGGAGTGGTCTTCGTGTTCTGTCTCGTCTTGGGGATCGCCCAGACAACTATCGCAGCTGATGATTCCTACATAGCCGGTTATGCCGCAGCTGTTCTCGAGCACGAATTTAATGTACCAGGGGCAATCGTACAGGTACACGAGGGAGTGGTGGTGCTGACCGCTGACTCGCTCGGCAAGGCCGACCGACAAAAAGTTATTGCGGCGCTGGAGAAAATCCCCGGCCTCGTGCGTGCTGAAGTCCGAGAGGGCACGGAGCCTTCCGCTGTTCCCGGTGTTCGGCCGCGGGAGGTGATCCAGCAAGAGCTTCCCAAGCCTGAGTCAAAATTCCTTCCGCGCGATCTCCTCGTGGCTCCTTTCCATGCCGACCCTCGCTGGCCGCATTTCTCCATGGCGTCCCGCCAAGTTTCATCGGGTGTGGGGCCGAGCAACACCGGTTCGGCCAATTTTGGCGAAACGTTCGCCCTCTATCGAAACCCGGCGCCGTTGGATGGCCAATGGGAAATCGCGCTCCAGGCCGGACTCTTCAGTATCTTCAATATGAACACCCAATCGAAAGACCTCGTCAACGCCGACTATACCGTCGGGTTGCTCACCAGCTATCGGACCGGTCCATTCTCCGGCTTTCTCCGCCTCCATCACCAGAGTTCACATCTGGGCGATGAATTCATCCTCAACAGTCAGCCCCCGATCAATAGAGTCAATTTGAGCTTCGAAGAACTCGATCTGAAATTGTCCTATGAGCTGACCTCCTGGTTCCGGATCTATGGAGGCGGGGGCATGCTGGTGGGTCGAGATCCGAGCTATTTGCAACGCGGCACGAGCCAAGCGGGAGCGGAACTCACCAGCCCCTGGACTTTGTGGGGCGGCAAGGTTCGCCCGGTGGCATATGCAGATTTCCAGGCCAACGAGAGAAGTAATTGGAGGGTCGCCAGCTCCGTCATGGCTGGACTTCAATTCGAGAACGCGAGAATAGGAGATCGAAGACTACAGGTATTGGCGGAGTATTTCGGCGGCCCCTCGCCCAACGGACAATTCTATACTCAAAACACCGAATGGTTCGGACTCGGCATCCACCTATATTACTGATCACCCCGCTTCATCGACTTCGTCCGCGGGGTTTGCGCACAATCCTGCATCGGCATCGCGCAACATTCTCAGTGCGAGGATGGATCAGACTGGGCTCAGCAAGACGAGGTCACCAGGACGAGCGGGAGGGTATTGGACTGCTCGACGCGCAGGAGGCCTATTTAAAGAACGAGCGGTAGAGTCCGATCGGGTACATGCCCCTGGACATGAGTTTCCACCCCACCATGCAGGTGATGCGGACGATGTCGAGCACCGGCCGGAAATAGCTCGGTCGCGCTCCAGGACGGCGCAGGGCTTCAATGGGAACTGCCAGGGTTCGATGTCCTGAGCGCGTGGCCTCGATCAGAATTTCGCTTTCAAAGACGAAGCTCCTGGCTTTTCCATGTGTGATCTTCACGCGACTCAACAGTGATGCGGGATAGACACGAAAACCCGACTGACTATCTGCAAATGAACAGCCTGCGGCCCAGGAGACCCAGAAATCAGCCACACAGTTCGCGACATAGCGCCAGTAGGCCGCGCGTCGCTGATCTCCACGGCGGGCGCCGATGATCACATGATCGGGATGGAAGGCAGCTTCCGCGAGCAATCTTGGAATGTCTTCCTGCGCATGTTGGCCATCTCCGTCCAGCGTCACGACGCCGGAGGCTCCAGCAGCCAATGCCTGCTGGAAGCCACGCCACAGGCTGGCGGCCTTCCCGCAGTTTACGGGGTTTCGCAGGAGCGTCACGGGCAAATTAACCAGGGTTTCTGCCGTGCCATCGGTAGATCCATCGTCCACAACGATCACGTTCTTGATTTGTCGGATCGTCCGCGATGCCACATCCACGATTGTTGCCGCTTCGTTATAGGCAGGGATCACGACCCAGTACCGTGACAGGATGCTGTCTCCTGAATGTGAATGGTCGTTCACGCCATCCCCCCATTGAGGCCGATCACTTGGCCGGAGATATAGTCGGCTTTCTCGGAGGCCAGGAACCCGACCAGGTACGCGACTTCTCGAGGCGTGCCGGCTCGCTTCATCGGTACCAAGGCCTCGATCTTTTCGGGTTTGCAACTTTGCTCGACCATTCGCGATTCGATAAAGCCCAGTGCCACCACATTGACGGTTACGCCACGAGAGGCGACCTCTTGCGCAAGCGATTTGGAGGCGCCGTGGAGCCCCGCTTTGGCCGCTGCGTAATTCGTCTGGCCTCGATTGCCGAGCAGGGCCGAGACCGACGAAATCGTGATGACCCGTCCCCACCGCGTGCC
>DATHTZ010000489.1:0-3074 GCA_035462675.1 Nitrospiraceae bacterium
GTCCGCATGGAGCGCAGTATCAAGGAGCGAATGAACCTCCTGGATATGGAAACGGTGCTGCCGCACGATTTGATCAATGCAAAGCCCGTGGTCGCTGCCGTAAAAGAGTTTTTCAGCAGTAGCCAGTTGTCTCAGTTCATGGACCAAACGAATCCGCTCGCAGAAATTACACACAAGCGGCGGCTTTCCGCGCTTGGTCCAGGCGGGTTGACCAGGGAGCGGGCGGGGTTCGAAGTTCGCGACGTCCATCCTTCACACTATAGTCGTATTTGTCCGATCGAAACGCCGGAAGGTCCGAACATCGGATTGATCACGTCGCTGGCGACCTATGCGCGTATCAATAAGTTTGGGTTTATCGAAGCACCCTATCGCAAAGTGGTGAAAGGGCGGGTCACTGATGAAATCGAGTTTCTTTCCGCAATCGAAGGAGACAAGTACATCATCGCGCAAGCAAACTCAAAAGTAGATGCTTCCGGTCGTTTAGTGTCAGAAACCATCTCGGCACGGGCTGCCGGAGACTTTGTGACAGCCACCTCAGATAAGATCGAGTACATGGACGTGTCGCCGAAGCAGGTGGTGAGCGTGGCCACAGCTTTGGTGCCGTTCTTGGAGCACGACGATGCCAATCGTGCCTTGATGGGATCGAACATGCAGCGTCAGGCGGTGCCGTTGCTCAAGTCGGAAGCTCCGTTAGTCGGTACGGGAATGGAAACCGTGGTTGCGCGTGATTCGGGCTATGTCGTGCAGGCTCGGCGTGCCGGTGTAGTGGAGAGTGTGGATGCCACAAGGATCGTCGTGCGTGCCGATTCAAAAGAAGGTCGGAAGAGAAACGATGCCGGATTGGATGTGTATGATCTGATCAAGTTCCAGCGATCGAATCAGAGCACGACCATCACGCAGACGCCGGTGGTGCGGCTTGGGCAGCCGGTGAAAGTGGGACAGGTCTTGGCCGATGGTCCCGCCATCGATCATGGCGAATTGGCATTGGGCAAGAACATTCTGGTCGCCTTCATGCCCTGGGGCGGATACAACTTCGAAGACGCCATTCTGCTGAGCGAAAAGCTGGTGCGCGAGGATGCATTTACCTCGATTCATATTGAAGAATTCGAGGTGGAAGCCCGCGACACCAAGTTGGGGAAAGAGGACATTACTCGCGACATTCCGAACGTCGGAGAAGAGGCGCTTCGCGATCTCGACGAGAGCGGGATTATCCGTATCGGGGCCGAGGTGAGGCCTGGGAATATTCTGGTCGGGAAGGTGACGCCGAAAGGCGAAACGCAGCTGACGCCGGAAGAAAAACTCTTGCGGGCCATTTTTGGTGAGAAAGCGGGCGATGTGAAGGATACATCGCTCACGGTTCCGCCGGGCGTCGAGGGCATTGTCGTCGATGTGAAAATCTTCTCACGCAAGGGACTCGATAAGGACGAACGATCCAAAAGTATTGAAAGCGACGATGCGATGAAGCTCCAGCGTGATCACCACGAGGAGCTTAGGATCATCGATGAAGAAAAGACGAAGAAGATCCGAAAACTGCTGTTGGGGAAAGTGGTCGGTCGTGACTTGATGGATCCTGAGAGCGGCGATGTCATTCTGAAGAAGAAGGGGAAGCTGACCGCAGAGATTCTCAAGCGGTTGCCGGACGAGACCGTCCGCTACATTATTCTGAGCGATCCCGACGAGCAGAGGGAGTTGGAAGACGTCGAGCGGCGGGCGAAGGAGCAGATCGAAATCCTTCAGACGCTGTACGACGAGAAGGTTGGGCGTCTGAAGCGGGGCGATGAGCTTCCGCCCGGTGTGATCAAGCTCGTCAAGGTATATGTGTCGATGAAGCGTAAGATTCAGGTCGGCGACAAGATGGCCGGGCGGCATGGAAACAAAGGTGTGGTCTCTCGGGTCTTGCCCGAAGAAGATATGCCGTGTTTGCCGGATGGGACGCCGGTGGAAATTGTACTGAATCCGCTCGGTGTGCCGTCACGGATGAACGTCGGTCAAATTCTCGAAACTCACCTGGGCTGGGCTGCCAAGGCATTGGGGATTAAGGTGGCGAGCCCGGTGTTCGATGGCGCGTCAGAAACAGAGATTAAGGATCTGCTCAAGAAGGCAAACTTACCGACCAGTGGGCAATCGATGCTGATGGACGGCCGAACAGGGGAAATGTTCGGCAGCCCCGTTACGGTCGGTTACATGTATGTCTTGAAGCTCCACCACTTGGTCGACGACAAGATTCATGCGCGGTCGATCGGTCCCTATTCGCTGGTCACGCAGCAGCCGCTCGGTGGCAAGGCTCAGTTCGGCGGCCAGCGGTTGGGAGAAATGGAAGTGTGGGCGTTGCAGGCCTATGGCGCCGCGTCCACGCTGCAAGAATTCTTGACGGTGAAATCGGATGATGTGCCGGGCCGGTCAAGAATGTATGAAGCGATCGTCAAAGGCGAGCCGTTCCTGGAACCTGGATTACCTGAGTCGTTTAACGTCTTGGTCAAAGAGCTGCAGAGTTTGGGGCTCGACGTCGAACTGGTCAAGTCGCAAGACTAACCCATTTGTGTGCTGGCCATAGTGGTCGGTATCAGAGGAGGTCACTACCTTGGAAGGCGTCTATACATTGTTCGAGAAACCGCGCGATGCGGTGTCGTTCGATTCGATGCGGATCCGGATCGCGTCACCCGAAAAAATTCGGTCGTGGTCGTATGGCGAAGTGAAAAAGCCGGAGACCATCAATTACCGGTCGTTTAAACCTGAAAAAGACGGACTATTTTGCGCGAAGATTTTCGGCCCGATCAAGGACTGGGAATGCAACTGCGGCAAGTACAAGCGTATGAAGCACCGCGGGATTGTCTGTGACAAGTGCGGTGTCGAGGTCATTCAGTCCAAAGTCCGCCGAGAGCGCATGGGGCATATCGAGCTCGCGGCGCCGGTTGCACATATTTGGTTCCTCAAGGGCGTGCCGAGCCGGATCGGAACCTTGTTGGATATGAGCCTCAAAGGGCTGGAGCGGATTCTCTATTTCGAGAGCTATGTGTGTGTCGATCCAGGATCGACAGATTTGACGGAGAAGGAGCTGGTCTCAGAGGAAAAGC
>DATHTZ010000490.1:0-11963 GCA_035462675.1 Nitrospiraceae bacterium
CAGCCGGCTAATAGCCGTCGCATGGCCGTCTCTCAATACTTGGCTGGGCATCGTATTGCGGTTGGAGTGCAGTTAGGGGGATCAGCTCTTTCCTAGACCGCATTATTCATGAGCGCTTCTGGTGCAATCGTGGATTCGCTGCTGCGACGAGCCTTTGGCGGGCAGGCTCGCCGCTCGCTCCCTCGACGTACTGTTTAAGTACGCCTCGGGGTCTCACGACTCCGCGTGCCCGTCTCGCGACGCGACTGCGCGATTTCTCGACGAACCGTCATGAATAATGCGGGCTAGCAGGATGCTGAAAACGTCCGCCAACGGCGCTCTCGCATCGCTCAGTGGCTCCACGTATCGGACCAGCGATGCTTCGTCGTCCCGTTCAGCAAACAATCGGAGTGTCCCCGTCCTGAGTATCCTATGGCTTCTGGCTCTCGATCCATCTTCACTGCCCAGACCGCACCGACAGCCCGTGCGATTGCCCTCTCGTTGTTGGTGGAGTCCGACAAGAGCGAGGAGGGGGTCGATGTCTTATTAGAGCGCACCCTCGCGCAATCCTCCTTCGACAGCAGGGAACGAGCCTTTACGGTGGAGCTCACCTATGGTGTCTTGCGGCGCCGTGCGACCATCGATTGGCGACTCGCGCCGGTTCTAGACAAGCCGCTGCTTCGCCTTCCCATCGCCGTGCAAATGGTGCTCAGGCTTGGGGCGTACCAAGTTCTGTTCCTGGATCGCGTTCCACAGTCTGCCGCAGTCAATGAATCGGTCAATCTGGCCAAGGCCTTTGCCGGCACGTTGGGTAGGGACTGGAGTGGGCTTGTCAATGCGGTGTTGCGCGCGCTCTTGCGCCATCCGCCTGAGCCCTGGCCCAGCATGGATCATGACGCCGCACAGGCTCTTGCCGTGCGGTACTCGGTTCCAGGCTGGCTCAGTCGTCGATGGGTGGAACGGCTGGGACCGGATTCCGCGGAACTTGCCTGCCAGGGGGTCAGCGTCGCACCTCCGCTGACGCTTCGAGTGAACCAGCTCGTCACGACCAGGGAGTCGCTTCTCGACACATTTGCCCAGGTCGGTATTGCGGCCAAGCCGACCAGCGTGAGCCCATTCGGCATTCTGCTTCAAGAAGGAGGGCCTGTGCCCTCGCTCCCGGGGTTTCACGAGGGCGCCTTTTATGTCGAAGATGAAGCAGCGCAACTCATTCCTCCCCTGCTCGATCCTCAGCCGGGCGATACCGTGCTCGATGCCTGTGCAGCGCCGGGAGGAAAATCAACTCATGTGGCCGCTCTGATGCAGAACAAAGGGATCGTTTATGCCATCGATCGGAAAGAGACTCGTTTGGACCTGGTACAAAGCAATTGTCGTCGGCTCGGGGTCCAGATTGTCGTGCCGATCGTCGGAGATATCCGACAGTCACATGAATGGGTTCCCATGATCAAGTCAGCAGGGTCTCCTGGCCTTCTTCACGGAAGGAGGGGCGAACCATCTCTTGATCGGATTTTGGTGGACGCGCCCTGCAGCGGGCTCGGTGTGTTACGGCGACATCCGGAAGCGAAGTGGCGGAAGGGCGAGCAGGCGCTCCCTCGACATCAGGCGCTCCAGTGTCAGATCCTCGATTCGGTTGCCCCATGCTTGCGGCCTGGCGGGGTGCTGGTCTATAGTACGTGTTCGACGGAACCGGAAGAAAACGAAGACGTTATCGAGCGATTCTGTCGTGCCCATGCGGAATTTCAACGTGAATCCGCGGCCGCCTGGCTCCTCCCTGAGGCACAGGGGTTCGTCACCGAACAGGGTGCCCTCTCGACAGTGGGCAACCGGTTTTCGATGGACGGATTTTACGCTGCACGGCTGAGGAAGGTGTTGTGATGGCACATCCCGTTCGTATTGCACCCTCGATCTTATCTGCTGACTTTGCCAGACTGGCCGAGGAAGTGGCAGCTGTGGAGCGAGCGGGAGCCGACTTTCTTCACATCGACGTCATGGACGGACATTTCGTCCCCAATTTAACCATCGGTCCGCCGATCGTGGCGGCACTCAGGAAAGTCACCAAGCTGCCGCTCGACGTCCATCTCATGATCACCAACCCCGACGCCTTTATCGCCGAATTCGCCGAAGCTGGAGCGGACTATCTCACGGTTCACGTAGAAGCCTGTCCGCATCTCCATCGTACGGTACAATCGATCAAGGAGCATGGCGTCAAGGCCGGTGTGACCCTAAATCCGGCCACCTCGCTCAATACGATTGAGGAAATTCTCCCTGATGTCGATTTGGTTCTCATTATGTCGGTCAATCCTGGTTTCGGCGGTCAAACGTTTATCACGTCCTGTCTGCAAAAGACTTCCTCGGCTCGTGCCATGATCGATCGGACAAAAAGTCGTGCGTTACTCGAAGTGGATGGCGGGGTCAAGATCGACAATGCGGCTCAGGTGCTGGCTGCGGGAGCCGATGTGTTAGTCGCCGGGTCGGCTATTTTCTCGAGTCGGGACTATGCTGCGACAATTGCTGCGATGCGCGCAGCCGGCCAACCTTCTTCCAAAACGCCACAGCGCGTTTCTGCTCACCGATAGGCTTCGCGGGTGGACATTTCTTCCCTCATCGATAGCCTTCATCCTCTCGAAGTCAAAGTCCTATCAACCTTCGGGTCGAATCCCTCCGTAATCCTCCAGACAGAACAGCTCATGCAGTCCACCGGATTGGAACCCTCGCAGCTCAGTATGGCTATCGAATGGTTACTCGCAAAATCGTTGCTCGAGGTGGATACGGAAACCGTGACGCCGATCGTCTCGCTCACCAAAATCGGCGAGCTCTATTTTGAAAAATACTCACCGATTGAGCGGGTGCTCTCTGCCGCCCGCGATGCGGCAAAAACCGGCAAGCGCCTGACCATTCAGGACATTCAATCCCGGGAAGGACTCGAACCGACGGAAGTGAGTGGTGCGATCGGACGGCTCAAGAAAGAGGGTGCGCTCCTCATCATTCAAGGTGGCTGTATTGAATCGACTGGCCGATCGAGCCAGACAGCGGAAGCGATGCGGGGATTGCTGCAACAGCTTCATGAGGCACCTCGTGAGCTGCGAGCGTTTTCTGAGGCACAGCGGCAAGTTATTCACGATCATGCCGTCAAACGAGGGAATGCACGGGAACCGTTCCGCATCGATGATCGGGGAGCCAGAGCACTCAAGCTTTCTGTGCCCGGGATCGAGGCCGCTCAGCAACTCTCTCGGCAAGGGACCGCGGAAGAGGTCTCCCAACTAACGCCCGAACTGTTGAAAGACGGGAGCTGGCGGACGAGGCGCTTCCGTAAGTACACAATCAGTCTCCGTGCGCCACGGATTGCGCCTGGCAAACGCCACCCCTATCGTGAGTTTCTCGATACCGTCAAGACAAAACTTGTGAGCATGGGATTCCAGGAAATGCGGGGCTCACTCGTAGAGACCGAATTCTGGAACATGGATGCCCTCTTCATGCCGCAGTTCCATCCGGCGCGTGACATCCATGACGTCTATTTCGTCAAGGAACCGACCCATGCCCCATCGATTGAGGAACCGTTCTTGTCACAGGTCGCACAAGCGCACCAGAATGGCGGTGAAACCGGTTCAACCGGTTGGAACTATCCCTTCGATGCGGAGCGCGCGCGACGGCTGGTCTTGAGAAGCCAGGGAACCGCCGTCTCGGCCCACACATTGGCAACACAACCGGCCGTACCGGGAAAATATTTTTCTATCGCCCGTTGTTTCCGTTACGATCAAGTGGATGCGACACACGCAACCGATTTCTTCCAGGTGGAAGGGATCGTGCTCGGCGAAGACATCAATTTTCGCACCTTGCTCGGCTTGCTGAATCTCTTTGCCCGCGAAGTGGCGCAAGCCAAGGAAGTCAAATTCCTCCCGGCCTACTTTCCGTTCACCGAACCATCGGTCGAGTTGCACGTGCGCCATCCGAAGCTCGGATGGATGGAACTTGGCGGAGCCGGGTTGTTTCGGTCGGAAGTCACCCTTCCGCTAGGCGTGACCGTTCCAGTGATTGCGTGGGGGCTTGGGCTCGATCGCATGGCGATGGTGGCGCTCGGTATTCACGATATCCGTGAGTTATTCACCGACAATCTGGATCTCATTCGCTCCACGAGAGGAGCCTTCTAGGTTTCACATGCCCACGATTACTATTTTCAAGCAGGATCTCGAGGGATTGCTCGCAGTGCCGGGAGAGGTCCCTCAACCGATCGCGGTGGAGCAACTCGAAGAGTCGTTGATGCTCGTGAAGGGTGAGTTAAAAGGGCAGAATCCCGACACCGGAGAATTGCGAATTGAGCTGCAAGATAGCAATCGTCCCGATCTCTGGTGCTGCGAAGGAATCGCCCGGCAGCTTCGAGTGAAACGGCAGGGTGCTCTTCCGAGGTACGACTTTCTCACAACCAAATCAAAATCGCCAAAGCGACTGAATGTGGTTCCCGGCCTGGAGGAGGTCAGGCCCTACGTGGCAGCCTGCACTGCGACCGGTTACCGCGTGACCCAAGACGGCCTTGCACAGTTGATCCAGACGCAGGAGAAACTCGCCGAGATGTTCGGCCGTAAACGGCGGACTGTGTCGATAGGACTCTATCGGCTTGCAGCGATCGAGTTTCCTGTCACCTATGATTTGGTAAAACCGGACGAAGCGTCATTCACGCCGCTGGGAATGGATACGGTAATGACACTTGGAGAGATGTTGCTTGTCCACCCCAAAGGTCTTGAGTTCGGCGGGATTCTCGCAGGACATCATCGCCTGCCCTTCCTGTGCGATGCGAAGCGGCACGCGCTCTCCTTCCCGCCGATCATCAATAGCCGCGAAACCGGAGAAGTACGAGTGGGAGACGATGCCCTCTTTGTCGAGGTGACCGGCACTGACCTCTCGATGGTCATCCTGACCCTCAACATATTTGCCGCCAATCTGGCGGATCGTGGCGCGGTTATTGAGCCGATCGAAGTACGGTATCCCTATAAGACTGCGCTCGGCATCTCGGTCATGACTCCGCAAGATCTTGAGAAGTCGAGGAAGCTTCCCGTCAACACGATCGAACAAGCTCTCGGGCAGACACTCGGCGCCCAAGAAGTGGCGAAAGCCCTCACGGCCTATGGCTATAAGGTGGTGACGAAAGGTACACATGTCACGGTGTCGCTTCCGTTTTATCGGCAGGACCTCATGCACGCGATGGACGTGGTCGAAGATGTCGCGATCAGCCGTGGGTACGGAGACTTTTTGCCGGTGATGCCGTCACAGTTCACGGTCGGTGGATTGTCGCGCATCGAAGAAGTATCCGATCGTGTGAGAACTCTCATGGTCGGTATGGGTTTTCAAGAAATCATTTCCAATATTCTCGGTTCTCCCCAGGACTTGCGCGATGCGATGCGATTAGAAGGGACGGAGTGGGGGCAACTCGTCGAAGTGGACAATGTGATGTCCCAAAACTTCTCCGCCCTTCGACAATGGATGCTTCCGTCGTTGCTTCGCGTGGAAGCGGCATCGAACCGGGCTTTTTATCCTCATCGGACGTTCGAGGCCGGCGAAGTGGCACGTCACGATCTCACGCAGCCCCTAGGGTCACGCACCGTAACAGTGCTCGGTGGAATGATCGCCCATGCCGATGCACATTTCTCCGAAGCCCATTCCTTCCTGGACACACTGTTTTATTATATGAATCAAGCCTACAACCTGGAGCCGATCCAGCATCCTTCGTTTCTTCCGGGACGAGTGGGAAGTATCATTTCTGGCGGGAAACAGGTCGGTGTGATTGGGGAACTACACCCCGAAGTGCTCGAACGCTGGCAGATCGGTGTTCCAGTCGTCTCGTTCGAAATCGATCTGACAGAACTAGCTGAATGGTCTTGAGGCCTACGCCCTGAGGCGCATTCCTCAAAACTTAACAGGATGCTGAAAAAGTCCGCCAGCTTTGTTCTCGCATCGCTCAGAGGCTCAACGTTGAAGAGAGTTCTTCGGAGTTCGGAAGCACTGGAGGAGCTTTTCCGTTCGCCAAGATTCATTGGATGAGCGAACGGTTCACACGAAGTGTAGTCCGTACCTCCTCGCCTCCTTGCTCGCTGCGGCCGCGCTGGACGGCCTTTTAAAACATCCTGCGAAGACAGTTCTTCAAAGGGAATCCTCTGCAGGCAACTGCGGTTATGCCCCGGCAGGGGTGAGATGCTGTTTGGCAAGCCCGACCAGCTGCTCAAATCCCGTAGCATCTTTGATGGCCATATCGGACAAGACCTTCCGGTCTAAGAGAATATTGGCCTTCTTCAGAGCGTTGATAAACCGGCCATAGGTCAGTCCATGCGCCCGAACTGCTGCGTTGATGCGCGCAATCCACAGCACACGGAAATCCCGCTTCCGATTCTTCCGTCCGGTATAGGCATACGCCTGCCCCTTATCGACTGATTCTGTTGCGGTCCGGAACAGCCGGCTCTTCCCTCCATACTGTCCTTTGGCCAGTTTTAGCCGCTTTTTCCGCCGATGTCTTGTTTTGGGACCACCTTTTGCGCGAGGCATGAGTCTGTACTCCTTTGGGTTAACGTGATGTTCGCATTCTCATCTAGCTGTAGGGTAATAAGCGATCCAGCGCCTGAGTCTTGGTTTTATCCACGAGAACCGTGCCGCTTAATCGGCGCTTCCGATCCTGTGTCTTGCTGGTGAGGATATGGCGTTTCCCCGCCTTTCGCCTGACCAATTTCCCAGAACCAGTGCGAGTAAAGCGCTTTTTTGCTCCACTATGGGTCTTCATCTTTCTGCTCTTCATATCGGTGCTTCCTTCGGCTAGTAGTGTTCAGACCGACCGTCTTACTTCGGTGCCACGATCATAATCAAGCTCCGCCCTTCCATGCGCGGGGCGTATTCGATCGTGCCTGCCTCTCCCAACTCAGCGATGACCGTATTCATAAGCGTTCGGCCCATCTCCTGATTCGCCATCTCACGACCACGGTAGGTCAAGAGGACTTTGGTTTTGTTACCGTCGGCCAAAAACCCCTTAATTTGTCGAATCTTGATCTCCAAGTCATGCTTATCTGTCCGAGGGCGCAACTTAATTTCCTTCACCTGTGTCGACTTTTGATGACGCCGGTTCTGATGATCCTTTTTGCTCAGCTCAAACTTGTATTTCCCGTAGTCCATAATACGGCACACGGGCGGCACTGACGTGGGCGCAACCTCGACAAGGTCATAACCATTTTCTTGTGCCTGCTTGAACGCATCCGCTGTGAGGAGAATGCCGAGCTGTTCGCTCTCCGGACCGATCACCCGAACTTCGCGCACCCTGATTTCCCGATTCACTCGTAGTTTGGGGACGATAAGACACCTCTTATTGAATTAGTGAATGTTGCTTCCTTGCCGGCTTGAGGTCCGCACGGAGCAGATCGAGCGCCCCTGCGACAGTCATGCTGCCGAGGTTGGCTCCGCTCCGGCCACGTACGGCCAAGGTCCCACTTTGCACCTCTCGATCGCCAACCACAAACATCAGTGGAACCTTCGCCTTCTCCGCTTCTCGAATCTTGAGTCCGATTTTTTCATTCCGAAGGTCTGCCTCAGCTCGAAACCCCGCAGCCTTGAGTTGGGCCACGACCTCAGCGACGTAGGGCCGCTGGTTATCTGTAATGGACATGACCATCGCCTGAACCGGAGCAAGCCACGTTGGGAAGGCGCCGCCGAAATGCTCAATCAAAATGCCGAAGAACCGTTCAATCGACCCCATCAGAGCCCGATGGATCATGATCGGTTGGTGAACCTTGCCGTCTTCCCCAATATAGCCCAATTCAAACCGCTCAGGATTATTGAAATCGACTTGGATGGTTGAGCATTGCCAGGATCGTCCCAGCGCATCTTTGATTTTGATGTCGATTTTAGGTCCGTAGAACACGCCTTCGCCCGGATCGATCCGGTAGGCGATTCCTCGTCCCTTCAATGCTGCTTCAAGCGCGCTCGTGGCCTGAGCCCACCGTACTTCCGAGCCGACTGACTTTTCCGGCTTGGTCGAAAGATACACTTCAAATTCGGCGAATCCGAAGGTGCCGAGAATAAAGAACGTGAAGTCGAGGACCTGGCTGACTTCGCTTTCAATCTGATCCGGCCGGCAGAACAAATGCGCGTCGTCTTGTGTAAAGCCGCGAACCCGCAGCAGACCGTGGAGGACGCCTGTCCGTTCGTACCGATAGACCGTTCCCAGTTCGCCATAGCGGATGGGGAGGTCGCGATAACTGCGCAGATGCGACTTGTAGATCATGATGTGGAACGGACAATTCATCGGCTTGAGCTGGTATTCGCTATTTTCGACCTTCATGGGGACAAACATTTTGTCGCAGTAATAGTCGACGTGGCCACTGGTTTTCCAAAGGTCTAACCGGGCAACGTGTGGAGAATACACCAGTTCGTACCCGTTTTGAATATGCTGGTCGCGCCAAAAGTTCTCGATCAACAGTCGAATCGTCGCACCCTTCGGATGCCAGAGCACCAGGCCGGGTCCGATTTCATCTTGGATCGAGATCAAGTCGAGCTCCTTGCCGACTTTTCGGTGATCTCGTCGCTTAATCTCTTCCAGTCTTGCGAGATGCGCGTCGAGCTCCGCCTGGGTCGGAAAGGAGGTCCCGTAGATCCGCTGTAGCATGGGATTGCGTTCGTCACCGCGCCAATATGCTCCAGCTGTGTTCAGGAGCTTGAATGCTCCGACATGGCCTGTCGTCGGGAGGTGAGGGCCGCGGCAGAGGTCGGTGAACTCCCCCTGGCTATACACTGAGATGGTCTGCCCATCGGCCAGACCTTGAATTAACTCAACCTTGTAGGCTTCCCCGCGATCCTGGAAAAACTTTACCGCTTCTTGCTTCGACAATTCTGCTCGTTTCACGGGAAGAGCGCGCTTGACGATATCTTTCGCTCGCGCCTCAATTTTTTCGAGATCTTCTGGGGTAAATGGTCGCTCAAAGGCAAAGTCGTAGAAGAACCCATCCTCAAGGGCTGGGCCGATCGTCAATTGTGCCGTAGGGAAGACCTCTTTGACGGCCTGCGCCATAATATGAGTACTACTATGGCGGTAGACTTCACGGCCTTCAGCGCTGTCGAACTGAAGGGGAATCACCTCAGCGTCGTCCGTTAAAGTGCTCGAGAGATCTACGGTCTGGTCATTCACCTTGGCCGCAAGAATATCCGGGCCAAGCGTCAGGCCGAAAGCCGACAAAGCAGACCCAACGGTCTGGCCGGCTGGAATATCTCGACTGCCGCCATCTTTAAGCGTAATTTTCATGATATGCACTCAGTCGAGCAAGCGCTAGAAACAACAAAGGCATCCCGCCTGCGAGAGGCAAACGGATACCTCAGCTAGGTGGTAGGCGCGGACGGTCTTGAACCGTCGACCTCTACCGTGTCAAGGTAGCGCTCTCCCCCTGAGCTACGCGCCTATCGATCTGGATGCGCATGCTAATATAGCCCTGCCCAAGCTGTCAAGAAACAGCCTCTTCCACATGAACTGAGTCTGCTCCAAAACAGAGTTCAGTGACTCACATTCGCAGGCTGTCGCCAGACCATTCTGAATTGGAAAGTACTATCGGCTTCGGGGCGCACTGACCGCGCTACACGATCTTTAACGTATCGAAGTTGACCCCTGCAAGGGCAGGCGGTGTCTTCAGTTTCATGTCTTCCAACGCGTCAACAACACGATCTGCGACCACAAAATTCCGATACCATTTCCGATTAGCCGGCACGATATACCAAGGCGCATGAGCGGTGCTCGTGGCCGAGAGTACCTCTTCAAACGCCGCCATATAGTTGGCCCAGAGTTTCCGTTCCTCCAGATCTCCTTCGCTGAACTTCCAACGTTTCTCCGGATCGCGGATGCGCGCTTCCAACCGCTCTTTCTGCTCGTCTTTGGAGATATGCAGAAAAAATTTGAGGATAGTGGTCCCGTTCTCAGCCAGCAATTCTTCAAACTCCTTGATCTGATTTAATCGTTGTACCGCCACCTTAGCTGAAATTATTTTGTGGACCCGCGTGATAAGCACGTCTTCATAGTGCGACCGGTTGAAGATCCCGATCTGTCCTTTGGCCGGCACCTCGTGATGGACGCGCCAGAGAAAGTCATGGGCGAGTTCGCTATTGGAAGGGGCCTTGAACGTCGCCACCCTGCAGCCCTGCGGATTCACACCGGACATCACGCTCTTGATCGTCCCGTCCTTACCACTGGTGTCCATTCCTTGCAACACAATGAGCAGCGATCGAGTCCCGTTGGCATAGAGACGTTCCTGCATTTCATCAAGCCTGCCGATCAACTGAGCTGTGATCGCTTTCGCCTTCTCTTTGCCTTGATCCGTTTTCTTGTATTCACCAGTGTCGTCGGGGTCACACGCAGCCAAGCTAAGTTGTGAGTCCGGTTTGACGCGATACTCTTTCATGCTTGATGCCTCCTTTGTCCGTTCGAGTTCGTGTTCGAGGCGGTATTCTACTCCATTCGTTCCAGCTTGACAGCCGCGAGCAACTAGCAAAGAATACGCCGAATGACTCTAGCAGGCTGCGGAGAAACCAATCGCATAGCAGAACTTCGATAATCTGTATGTCTGAGGCAAGAGCAGAACACTTACGCAGGATGCTCAAAAAGGCCAGACTTCTGACCCGCCCAACCCCGGCGCGCCAAGACGCGCCATTCCGCGGGCAAGGCCTCTGCGTGCGAAGAGGCGAGGCGTAGGCTCCGGTACATTGAGCCTCTGAGGGATGCGAGAACGATGCTGGCGGACTTTTTCAGCATTCTGCTTGGGGAGGTGCGGCATGGCGGTCGATCAAGACAAGCTGAACGAATTTATGGGCAAGGCAGTCGGTGACATTGGCGCCGCTCTGAGCGCCAACATGGTGCTCATTGGCGACAAGCTGGGTCTGTATAAAGCCATGGTAAAGACAGGTCCCGTCACGCCTGCTGAACTGGCAAAGGCCACAAAAACAACCGCGCGGTACATCCGTGAGTGGTTGGGTAATCAAGCAGCAGGCGGTTATGTGACTTATGATCCCGGAACCGGCCGGTATATGCTCCCTGAGGAACAGGCCCTGGCACTCGCCGATGAAAGCAGTCCGTGTTTTCTCCCCGGTGCGTTTCAAGTCATCGCGGCCACATTTTCAGCAAACCCCAAGATCGAGCAGCGGTTCAAAACCGGCAAGGGTCTCGGATGGGATCAGCACGACCACCGATTGTTTGAAGGCACAGAGAGGTTTTTCCGCCCGAATTATGTAGGTAACCTGATAACAAATTGGATTCCGTCCCTCGACGGCGTACAGGCAAGGCTCAAGAGCGGGGCGAAAGTCGCGGATGTCGGCTGTGGGTTCGGGGCATCCACCATCATCATGGCAAAGGCCTATCCTACATCCACCTTCATCGGCTTCGATTACCATAAGCCCTCGATCCTGACCGCGCGCAAACGGGCCAAGGAAGCAGGGCTGAAGAACGTGACCTTTGCAGTGGCGAAGTCTACAGACTATCCCGGCAAGGGATACGACTTCGTTACCCACTTCGATTGTCTGCATGACATGGGCGATCCTGTCGGCGCTGCGAAGCACGTCAAAAAGACACTCGCACAGAATGGTACGTGGATGATTGTGGAGCCGTTCGCAAATGACCGTGTGGAAGATAATCTGAATCCGGTGGGCAGAGTCTTCTACGCCGCTTCGACGATGGTCTGCGTGCCCGCTTCCCTGGCTTCCAACGGCCCAGCCCTCGGCGCCCAAGCAGGGGAAGCGCGGCTGCGAGATGTGGTCATGAAAGGTGGGCTGACACGATTTCGCCGTGCAACGCAGACGCCGTTCAATCTCGTGTTGGAAGCTCGCCCCTAGGTCCCACGACTCCCGTCGTCTCTCTTGCCCTCCCCCCGCTTGCGCTTTCGCGCGCCACCGGGCATAGTGCGGGGGCGGGACACCTGGTTCGGGGAGGCACGATGGGGCCACGCTTAGCCGCCGAAGCACTCGGCACATTTTGGTTGGTC
>DATHTZ010000491.1:0-4496 GCA_035462675.1 Nitrospiraceae bacterium
TGATCGATCAACTTTTTAATCCTGCCGAGAAGCGGCTGGCGCGGACGCTGCTGTTGTTGGCCCACTTTGGGAGAGAAGGTCACCCAGAGGCGGTCATTCCCAAGATCAGTCAGGAAACACTGGCCGACATGATCGGTACGACCCGATCACGAGTGAGTTTCTTTCTGAATAGGTTCAAAAAACTTGGCTTCATTGAGTACACCGACGGGTTGCGCGTGCACAGATCCCTCCTTAACGTCGTCCTTGCTTCGTAGTGCCGGCTGGGATTCTTGTTTGTGCGTCGAAGTTACGCTCGTAGGTCAGTTGGCGGGCGTCAAAAATTGGCATTTCCCTGCTTCACGATGACACACCAAGCGAGGCGTTCATTTTCCGGGTGAGTTTCTGCTTAACCGTAAAATAATCCCGCCACGGATCTTGCTTCAGCCCGTTCAACCGTTCCACCACATTGTCCACTGTAAAATGATCCGACCGTACATCGACCGACAATTCCTCCCACGAAAGCGGAACTGAAACCGGAGCCTCCGGCCTGGCCCGCGTCGAATAGGCGGCAATTGCAGTGGCCCCTTTGATATTACGTAAATAATCGACGTAGATCTTTCCTTTCCGTTTCTGTTTCGACATATTTGCAATAAAACGATCCGGAATCAGGCGCACGAGATGATCCGCCAACCCTTTGGAAAACGCTTTGACCTCGTCCCACGTGTGAACGGGCCGCAGGGGCAGCACGACATGCAGACCCTTTCCGCCTGTCGTCTTCACAAAGCACTCAAGTTCCAGCTCATTCAGCAGCGTCCTGACAAGTTGTGCGGCCTCGATCACGAATTTCCATGGGACCGTAGGATCCGGGTCAAGGTCCATAATGATGCGGTCAGGACGGTCGAGTTTATCCCGCTTCGCTCCCCACGTATGTAACTCCAGCACCCCCATCTGGACGAGCCCGATGACTGCCGGCAGAGAATCGGCGATCATATACCAGGACACCCCATGCTCTTCGGGAATTTCCACTCTGTCGATCGTATCGGGTACCGTGCCGGTCGCATGTTTTTGATAGAAACAGTCTTTGTTGTATCCCTTGGGGCAGCGCACCAGCGTCAAGGGCCGATCTTGGAGATGAGGCAGGAGCCATGGACTCACGCGTGCATAATATTGCGCTAAGGCGAGCTTGGTGAATCCTTGATCGGGAAAAATAATTCGATTGGGATGACTCACCGTCACTCCCGCGACGGTGGCCGGTCCCTCAGCAGATGCCGTATGCTTCTTTGCCGGGCTTCTTGTCGTGCCCGCGTGGCGTCGAACCGAAGTCTGCGCAGCAGCACTCGTAGCGGCCCGCACAGGAGTGCTTATTCTCGTTCCTTCCTTGATCACCGACTTGGCGGCTTTGTCTTCGCGTAATCCCTGAAAAGCTGCCTGCCGCAGGAGGCCTTCGTTCGTCCATTCGGCAAACGATACCTCCGCAACCAATCGCGGCTTCACCCAGTGAACCCCACGTGCATCGACACCGCTTGGAGGATTCACAAATGGGGACCGTGGCTGCTTCAGCGCGACCAGGCGCTTGTGCAACTCCTTGAGCGAGCGTTCGGAAAATCCGGTTCCTGTTCTTCCCACAAATTGGAATCGTCCTTGTCCATCGTAAACCCCCAACAGCAAGGCTCCAAATGCCACGCGCGAGCCTGACGGATCGGTAAAGCCTCCGATGACGAACTCCTGGCGGCGGCCGCATTTGACTTTGATCCAATTTCTATTGCGGCTCCCAACATAGGTGGCGTCGGTCCGCTTGGACACGATCCCCTCCATTCTCCTGCGGCAAGCTTCCGAAAAGACGACTTCCCCTTGGCCTTGTATGTGGTCGCTATACCGAAGCAATCCAGATGCATTGTGCGGCATCATGGCCGCAAGCGAACGCTTACGGTCGAGTAGGGCGACCTGTCTCAGGTCATACCCGTCGAGATACAAGAGATCGAATATATAGTAGACCAGGTTCGCTTCCGATCCTGTATCGAATGCATTCTGCAGGCCCTGAAAACTGATGACTCCATCCGGTCTTAGCGCAACCACTTCGCCGTCGAGCCATGCAGTCTTGACGGGCAGCGCCGCAGCCGCTGAGGCAATGCTCTGAAGTTTGGCCGTCCAATCGTGGTCGTTTCTTGTGACAAGCTTGGCAGACCCATTCTTCACACGGCACAGGATCCGATAGCCGTCGTATTTGAGCTCATGCACCCACTCCTCACCAACTGGAGCCTCGTCTGCCAAGGTCGCCAATTGCGGACGAATCCAGTCCTCCTGGGCAGTACGGCGTGCCCCGGCCAATTGTTTCGTTTCCGTCTCGTGAGGGCGGGGAACCGACTTCGCTCGCTTCGCGGCTGGGCGATTCGAACGCCATACCCGATGGCAGCCCGACGCGATCTGCTCCATGGTCCGCCTACTGGCTACGCTGTTCGTTAGGAACTGGGTGATCTCGGCTTGTTCACCGGTACGGGCCTCATCATCCTTTTCTTTGATCAAGAGCCAATTCTCCTTGCCTTGTTCATGTCGCCCGCCCATGCGAACCAAATTCCATAGCCCCCGCAGTTTGTGACCTTTCAAGTTGAACTTCAGCCGGCCGCGCCGATAACTCGCCATGGCATCACCGACGGGAGACCACGATCCCCGATCCCACAGCAATACCGTTCCCGCACCGTATTGTTTAGGGGGAATAATTCCTTCGAAGCCGCCATAGTCGAGCGGGTGGTCTTCCACATGCACCGCCAAACGCTTGTGTGCGGGATCCAGGCTGGGGCCTTTTGGAATCGCCCAACTTTTCAGCGTCCCGGCGAGCTCCAGGCGAAAGTCATAGTGAAGGCGACTGGCCGCATGTTGTTGAATGACAAACTGCAGGCGCTCCGAGGAGGATTGCGATGCGCCGCGCGGCTCGGGCGTCTCTTTGAAGTTACGCTTTTCCCGGTACTGTTGAAGCCCCATCGGTGCTCCTCCACACATGACACGACGAAGCTTTCCGCTCCCCGGGAAACAGACGGCGCGCCACAGGTCCGCTATGCACTCTTCCGGCGAGGAAACTGCTCCTGTCTTTTCGAGGCCCGACTCGCCCTAGATGGGGACTGTCCCCTTGCCTGGACACTTCGCTTTAACAGCGCCATGAGATCGATCACTTCGCCACGGGCCGGTTTCTCTTCATCATCGTCGGTCCCGGCCTCGGTAATAACCTCCGTTTTCCCCGCCTTGATCCGTTTGTTGATCAATTTCATGAGATCGTCGTGATAGGTGTCATGATACTGCTCGGGCTTCCACGGCTCGGTCATTTCTTCCACGAGCTTCGTCGCCATCTCGAACTCGCGCGGCGAGACACCGCCTGCTTTCACACTCCCTGACGGCACCTCGAGATCCTTCGCCGACATCAGTTCGTTCTTATAGCGCAGTGTGTTCAACACAATGACGTCGCCGGTCGGGATGAGGGCCGCAAGATATTGCCTGGTGCGAATCACCACAGTGGCAATGCCGATTTTATTGGTCGCCCTTAAGGTTTCCCGGAGAAGGACATACCCTTTCTCTCCCCGCTTGTCCGGGGCCAGGTAATACGGCGTCTCGAAGTAGGTAGGCGCGACCTCTTTTGCTTCCACGAAGGCGACGATGTCTACCGTCTGGGTCGCTTTCACATTTGCCCGTTTAAAATCTTCATCGGTCAGGACCACGTACCGCTCTTTTTCATACTCATAGCCTTTGACGATGTCGTCCCATTCGACCTCTTTCTCCGTCTCCTTGTTGTACCGCTTCACCCCAACCGGCTTCATGTTGCGCCGGTCCAACATGGTCAAATCAAAGCTATTGCGGTTCTCGGCGGAAGACAGGATCACGGGAATATGGACCAATCCAAAGCTGATGGCTCCCTTCCACAATGAACGCGGCATCATGACACCTTCTTGTAGTGCGACCCAGGTTTTGGCTCGCGAAATGTTAAGCAGCCCCAGGTTCGACTGAGACCGATGAGGACGTCCACCTCTCTTTTTCGTCTGATCAGGCCCTGGAAGGCCCCGCTAATTTCCTCCGGATTATGAGAATCAGAATGGCCCCCAAAAGGGCCATGAGAAAACCCACAGGATCTTCTTCTCGATACCATCCTAATCCACGCCCGATGAACCCGCCGAGGAGCGCCCCCCTATGCCCAACAAGATCGTAAGGATCCACCCTCCAGGGTCCGGTCCCGGAGTCAGAAGTTTCGCCACCATTCCGACGATCAGTCCGAATTCAATGCAGCCGATGAGCGACATGACGGCCCTTTATTGGAGAACGGCCCCCGATTATCGCAGACTACCGATTCAAGGTTTCTCCTGCTGTCATTACGGTACTGAAGGATCGCGTATGAGATCGCTTCCCCATCCTTTGCGGCCCTTATCGACATGAGAGAGGCTGCGTTTTGACTTAGCATCTGCAATCGGCCCTAAACGTAGTCAATAGCCTGAATGAATTTGGAGATCAGGGGCCACCACTAATACCTAGGAAGG
>DATHTZ010000492.1:0-9557 GCA_035462675.1 Nitrospiraceae bacterium
GGGGCTGGCACCCATGTTCCTGGTATCTGCCCCTGGCCTAGATCTGGACAGGCACTGCCGCGGCTCGACCAAGATCGCCGAAGTCGGATGGCGAAGCCAGTTATCCTGGCCTCGCACGCCTATCTCGCGTGGCAATTGTGCGATTCCGCGACGAACCGTCATGAATAATGCGAGCTACGATGTCGTCTTTGCCGTTGGATGAGGGAGCACATCTCCAAGCGAGCGGAAGTCGAGGTTCAGCCCTCGACAAATTACCACTTGTCGATCGAATCGATTCTTCGTGCGGATCATGTCACGGAGCGCTCTAAACGCCACTCGTCCCCACGCGGCGATGTGGAACACGGATAGGGGATAATCAGTACCGAAGAGAAGGCGCTCGTGAATCTCCGGATAGCGGCGGAGGTGCAGCAGCATGCGCATACGATTGGGCAGCGTCAGCGCGGAGACATCGGCGTAAAAATGCGGGTAGAGTTTGACGAGGTCTTGAAAGGTCGGCAAGAATTTCTCGTAGAACATGAGCCCGTAACTACAGGCATGACCTGCGATGACCGTGACCCCTTCATCTAACGCCACACGGAGTCGGTCTGGATCACCGACCGATTGATCCTTGCCGATTAAGCTGAACTCGTACCCGACGTGGCTCAGGAAGGGCAGCTTCCGTTCGGCGAGGGCACGATAGAAGGCCTTGTACCGCGGGTCGGCAGGATTGAATTGCTGTGCATTGGGCAACACTTTAACCAGTGTGGCTCCGGCGTCGGCGCAACGAAGGACTTCTTCGACTGCGCCCCGTCGCTGCGGATTGATCGAGACGCCGGCGAGGAATTCATTCGGGTAGGCCTTCACGGTTTGCAGCACATAGTCGTTGCTGATTAGAAAATCCGTCTGTGTCTGATTGAGCCGTCCGTTCTGGTCGTACACCCCATCCATGCCGAGGAGTACGGCTTGTTGAACATGACGCGACCCGCGCAATTCGGTGAGCAGATCGTCGAGGTACTTCCGGTTCGTCTCCCGTGGGTTCGAAGGAGACAATTGGTGCTTCCACAGCAAGAAGCGAAACAGCGGGCTTCGCAGCATCTTCGGCGAGATGTAACAGCCGTTGTCTCTGTCAGGCAGCGCAGCGAGATGGACGTGACAGTCGATCAGCGATTTTTCGGTCATATGTCAATGGTCAGTGATCAATTGTCAGGCATGAAGAGCGGTCAGCTCTCAGCTTTCCGATAACTCAGCACCCAGCACTCAAGACTCAACACTTCCCTGAAGTCGTTCTATCGCAATCCGCTTGAGGCCACGCAAGTCCATTTTACCAGTCCCCAGCACTGGAAGAGCCTCGACTTTGACGCAGTCGGCTCGGGAAGGAATGAAGAGGTTGGGGAGCCCGTTTGCGGCAAGTTGACCGAGGATCTCGGGGATACGGGCTTCATCCAGCGTGTGCAGTACAGCCAGTCGCTCACCCCTCTTCTCGTCAGGAATGCCGGTGACGGCGAAGACTTGCATCTCGGCACCGGCGGCCTGTTGCAACGCCTCTTCCACACGGCCGTGCGGGACCATCTCGCCACCGATCTTTGAGAACCGTGAGAGCCGATCGGTGATCGTCAAGAACCCGTCTTCATCCAACATCGCGATGTCGCCTGTCATGTACCAGCCATCGCGCAAGGCATTGGCCGTCAGATCCTCACGGCCCAGGTATCCCTTCATGACGTTGGGACCTTTGACCAGCAACATCCCAGGCGTTCCGGGAGGCAATGGCGCGAAGCTATCGGGATCGACGATGTGCACAGACACGCCAGGCAGCGGTTGGCCGACTGTTCCTCGCCGTGAGGCCGGTTGGAAGTAGCCGGCGGCCCGGAAGTCCGGACAATTGACGGCAACGACGGGAGCGCATTCGGTGACGCCGTAGCCCTCGATCGGTTCGATGCCGAATCGATCTTTAAATGCCTGCGCGAGCCTGGGAGGAAGTTTCTCGGCACCGGTCAGGACCACGCGCAGCGAGCTGAATTGCTCCGGGGTGCACCGGCGTTGGTACATCTGAAGAAAGGTCGGCGTGGTGACCAGGAACGTGATGCGGTAGCGGCGCACAAGTTCGCCGATGGCAGCGACGTCGAGCGGGGAGGGGTGAAAGACCATACCTGCGTTGTTGAACATGACGAGCCAAAAGACGAGATAGCCGAACGAATGAAAGAACGGAAGAATGCCGAGTACTCGCTCATTCTGGTACAGGTGGAGGACCTGACTGGCTCCCTGCTCATTGGCGTCGACGTTGAAGTGAGAGAGCATCACGCCTTTCGGCTCACCCGTGCTGCCGCTGCTGAAGATGATGGTAGCCAGGTCGTCCATTGTCAGCGGGCTGTTCTGTCCGCAGGCCCGTTCGACCAGCCGTGCCGGGGCACAGAGGGCGAGGAGACTTGCGGCGAGTTTCTGTCCTGTGCCGATGGTGCGGGCCACATCCTCCAACCACACGATCGACGGCCCGTCCGGCAACTCCAACTTGGCCTTCTCGACGAAGACTCGGCTGGTCACGATCGTGCGAAGGCCTGCGAGCCGCACGGCTGCCTCGAGGCCGGATTTGCCGACTGTGTAGTTGAGGTTCACGCTGGTTTTCCCGCACAGGAGTGCCGCCACGTTGACCAATGCGCCGGCTACGGTCGGCGGGAGCAGGATGCCGACATGACGCTGGCCTTCCCACTGTGGCCGAAGCACTCTGCCGAGTATGATGGATCCAGTCAGGGCTTGGAGCGACGACACATGTGGACGGGTCTGGTCCGCCATTGCAAAGCGGAATGGATGTCGTCTCATGGCATAGATGAATTCACGGTGCAGCGGGCGGCGGCCAGATTTGCGCAGGCGCCAAGTTTCCTCTCCGAGTGTGCGAACTGCGTCGCGGAGCTTGTGTGCAGGCGTGTCCGATGGCAGTGGTGCGCCGAAGGACACCGTTAGCGGATAAGGAATGCGCTCAGGCCATTTCGTGAAGAAACGCCCACCCTCAAAGCTGAAGATGCTGCCCCACACGCGGTCCAAGTGCACAGGGATGACCGGAACCTGCCGCCCCTTCACAATCCGCTCGAAGCCGCGACGGAACGGCAGCAGTGTGCCGGTTCGGGTGATCTGTCCTTCGGGGAAGATGCAGACGATCTCTCCGTCGTCGAGGGCTTGCCCCGCGTTGCGCAGCGCTCTGAGGATCATGCGGGGGCCGCCTGCCGAAGCGATCGGGATGACCTTCATGAAGGCCATCAGCCATTTGAGTAGGGGGTGCGTCGCATAGGCGGCATCCACCACGAACCGTATGGGCCGATCGATGCTGGCCATGAGCAAGAAGCCATCGACAAACGACATATGGTTTGGGACGAGCAGCGCCCCGCCTGATTGGGGGATATGTTGTTGGCCGACGATGCGGAGACGATAGAGCGTGTTTGTCAAGATGACGAGCAATAGCCGCAGGAACACATCGGGCATCAGCCAGAGGGCCCACAGCGTGCCGACGATGGTCACTCCGGCGGTGACGAGGAAAATGTTGCTCGTCGAGAGACCGGCATTGGCAAGCGAGCCGCCGGCGAGCGATCCCAATAGAATGCCGGTGAAGACGCAGGTGTTGGAAAACGAGATGACGGCGCCGCGCCGATCGGGTGGCGATCTCCATTGGAGAATGGCGTTCAACGGCACGAAGATGAAGGAGCAGGAGACTCCGAGGAGTCCCAATACCAAAAACGTTCCGAACAATGGTGGGGTCAGTGCGCCGAGCAAGGACAGTGCGATGGATGCACCCGTGGCTCCCAGGGGGACCAGTCCATACTCAATCCGGTTTTGAGACAGTCGCCCGACCAGTACGGCGCCGATGCCGATACCGACGGACAACAGCGTGAGCGGGAGTCCCGACATCGCATCCGAGAGATGCAGAACGGCTTTGGCATAGACGAGAATGTTCTGGGCGAATAGGCTCGCAATCGTCCAGAAAAATATTTCTCCGGGAATGGCAAGGCGCAGCAGACGTTCTGTCTGAATAGCAGCCCAGGCAACGCGGATCGTCGAGCCCACGCCGCCGGTCGTGCGGGCGGGCGAGACGTGAGGAACGGCAAAGGCCGCAAACAGGCCGACTACCGACAAGGCGGCCAAGGTGAGTGGCGCCATCCAAAGCTGGTCACCGGCGGTCTGCAAGAGAAATCCTCCGGCTGCCGTTCCCGCCAAGATAGCGGCAAATGTCCACATCTCTAACAGGCCGTTGCCGGAGGCGAGCCGTTCATGCGGAATCAACTCGGGGAGAATGCCGTATTTCGACGGGCCGAAGAGCGCACTGTGCGCGCCCATCCCGCAGAGGACGATCAACGGCAGAATACCGCCGGCTGGGTTCAACCAGAGCGCAACGGCGCCGGCGCTCATGAGGAGGACCTCGACGACTTTGATTGCGATGATGACCGTGCGCTTGCTCAGGCGATCGGCCAAGGTGCCGCCGATCAACGACAGCAACACCAGCGGCAAGGTGAAGATGATATAGATGAGCGCGGTTTGTGTCTGTGCCGCAGTTTCCTGCTCAGGGCCTGGCGCCATCCCTGCGGTCGCTTGCCGGATGGCCAGCAAGGCCACCATGAGTTTCCAGGCGTTGTCGTTAAACGCGCCGAAGAATTGCGCAATGAGGAGGCCGCGGAGTGGATTTAATGGGGTATTGGTCATGGACGAATATTGAGAGAAGCTCGCTTTCCCCCGTTAATATGATGAAATATTGTCGAAAGATCAAAGAAATCGAGAGGACGTGTGGCTGACATTCAAAGGAGTCTTGAGTTCCGTTGAGCCGTCACAAATCTTGACATAATGGCACGACGGTTTTATGCAGGTTTCACCCATAGAACGATATGTACTCCATGGTTGGCAGGAGGCGTGCTGATGAGCGTCTTGGCGGCGGCCATTCAGGTCAACGGAGTCGCGCTCCACCACGACTTCAATCACAATGACCTCTATCACGTGATCCAGATGGGAGGGATGTATCTCTTCTATCAGGGCGCGCTCGCACTCAAGGATCGATAGCCTTTTCGCCCGTCTCTCCTTTGGGCACCGGCAACCCTTCCAACTCCATGATCCGTAGCGCGTTGGTGGTTGGGCAGGGACCAGGTCTAAGCTTGTAGTCGAATTGCAGCGCGCCGGCTGCCACCGTTTCTTGAAAGTGGGCGTTCCGCAATCCCGGCACCGTCTTGTGGAGATCGGTCAACTCCAAATCGTGGGTTGTCACTAAGCCGAACCCGTTGCCTTGTGAGAGAGCAGTAATGAAGGCACGGCTTCCGATCAATCGTTCACGATTGTTGGTGCCTTTGAATATCTCGTCGATCAGGAAGAGCACCGGTGTGCTGGATCGGTTCGCGGTCGCATCGAGCAAGGTCTTGAGGCGCTTCACCTCGGCGTAGAAAAACGACAGGCCCGCTTCGAGCGAGTCATCCACGCGGATACAGGTGGCAAGGCGCACCCACGTCCACTCGAATAGACTGGCGCAGACCGGGGCTCCTGCCTGGGCAAGACATAGATTGATCCCCAGAGTTCGCAGGAACGTGCTTTTCCCCGACATATTGGATCCGGTTACCAAGAACACAGTTCCTAATGTTTCGAGGGAAAGATCGTTCGAGATCCGATTCATCTCAGCAATCAGCGGGTGGCCGAGGTCTTTGGCCGAAAGCCTGGCCGACGCTCCATTACGTCTTAGATCAGCGGTGAGTGGGGTCGGCCAGCGATAAGATGGATGGAGTGCGGCAAATGTGGCGAGTGCCGAGGCTGCCTCGACCTCGGCCAGTCGATCCAGCCAGATCGGCAGGTGGTCGGCCACCTGAGCCTGAATCTGTTGGAGCCGATAGGTGAACCACAAATCCCAGGGGCAGAACGCGTTAACGATCAGATGGATGAGCGGATGGGCTTTGACACTGATCGCATGCAGGGTGCGGGCTGCTTGTCGGACGAGCTGAGGCGGATTCACATCTGGTGCGAGCAGCGGTGCCCACAGGCCGGCGAGCGCCGAATGGCGAGGTCGGGCGTGCCGTTGGACAAAGCCCAGCACGGCTCCCAGTTTCTCCAGTTCGAAGTGCACGCCCACCGCATGTTCCAATAACTCTTCGCCTTGATCGGTCCAGAAATAAAGCAAGGCATAGGTCGCGAAGGACCACATCCAATAATTCGGGAGCCAGTCGAGGAGCGCACTCAATCCGAGTCCGATAGTTGCGGCAGCCAGCAGGACTTGAATCGCTAGGACGGTCGTGAGATGAGGAAACCCGACTCTATGTTGTAGGACGGCTTCCAGTCGTCGGCCATTGATTTCCTGTTCGCCAATGAGCTGAGCTTCGAGCCCAAGCCGATCACGAAACAGCGATCGTGGAATGAGTTCCTGCACGAGGCGGCGGCGCAGGAGCCATTGGTCAGGTTCTGGTGGTTGCTCAAGCAGCCACGACGCCAGCCGCGCCTGCCCGTTCGAGGAGACAGTGGTATCGAGTAGACGGATGAGCGAGTGAGGGCCGACCAGATCTAAGTCTTTGGCATACGGATGCTGTTCGGGAGTGCTCGATGGTCGAGCGGGAATCTGCTGCCAATCCAGCCGGAGACGTGCCAGGTGCACGAGCTTGATCTGCTTCCAGAGACGAAGCCGGTGCAAGCGACTTTCGAGCCTGTTATGATAGGCGGCCACAATGATAAACAGGGCGACGAAGGCGATGAGGGCCCCATTGCCGGCCTGATACCACCCCATTTTGTAGAGAGCTACTGTGCAGACAGCTCCAATGATAAACAGGATAAGACGCCAGCGAGTGAGCGTGGAACTAGAAGCGGTAGCTAAGGCGATCATGCGGTCGAGTTTGGCCACCAGGCGTGTCAGTGCATGGGTTTTCGTCCTAGGCGTCACTGGCTGGTGTTGAAGCATAGCGTCGACCTTACTGGATGGGGGTGCCCTCGTCAATCACCTGGTGTTGGTTGTGATGCCGGATGAGTGGATCGAGGCGAGTGTTCGGAGTGACGTGGATGCCGCTGAGCTGCTGGGGCTCCTGGCCGATCCCTTCGTCCAAGGCAGTTGGCAAGACGACGGCACGATCCATATATATTGGCCCAGTCAACACTGGTCCCCGGACCATTGCATTCGACTCAGGCAGGTCCTTCAGCAGATGGAGGGAAGGGAACAGCCAGGGTCCGACATTCTGGTCCGGTCACTCCCGCAGCAGGATTGGAACCAGCAATGGGCTCAGTCGATCAGGCCGATTCGGATCGGTCGGCGGATTGTGATCAGGCCAAGTTGGGAGACGGTGGCATTGCAAGCACAGGACATTGAGATTGTACTCGATCCGAAGCAGGCCTTCGGCACGGGTCATCACGCGACGACGCGAATGTTGTTGGAGTGGCTTGAAGATCGGATTCACGGCGGCGAGTTCGTACTGGATGTGGGGGCAGGGAGCGGCATTCTGGCGATGGCTGCACTGCGGCTTGGAGCAGACACAGCCCTGGGGGTGGAATGCGATCCTGTTGCGGTGGATTGCGCACGAGAATATGCCGTGGAGAACGGCTTTGGAAGTAATCTCGAATTCCGGTGCGGAACGCTGGAGGAAGTTGATCCGCAAAGCGAGCTGCGACCGGATCTGGTGCTTGCCAATCTCGATTACCGGACGCTGTTGCTGCTGTGCGATGCATTGGCGCAGTACGTGAGCCACGGTGCGCGGCTCTTACTCTCTGGCATTCTACTCGATCAAGAGCAAGAGATTGTCGAGGTGTTCTCCAAGGTCGGCGCCACGCTGTTTCAACGGCATGAACAAGAGGGCTGGGTGGCATTGGAATTGCTCGTGGCGGAATCCTGCGAAGGGTGAGTTGATGACTATCACCGGACGGCTGCCCTACCCCTATCTGTATCAGATCAATATTTCCGACGGAGGTGTGCCGAAACGTCCGGTACTGGAGGCCGTCATCACCAAGGCTGGAGTCGAGGGCGACCGGCAACGGAATCTTAAAGTGCATGGTGGCCCCGATCGCGCCGTTTGCCTCTATTCACAAGAGCTGATCGAGCGGCTGCAGGACGAGGGCCACTCGATTGAGGCCGGCTCTTCCGGAGAGAACTTGACGTTGGCCGGGCTTGAGTGGGAGAAACTGAAACCGGGAGACCGGCTCCATGTTGGCCCAGAGGCCCAGATAGAGATCATGAGTTATACGACTCCCTGCGATAAGAATGCCCAATGGTTTCGAGACAGAGACTACAAGCGCGTGTCCCAGAAAGTGAATCCAGGATGGAGCAGGCTTTACGCGAAAGTGGTGTGTGAGGGAGTGGTGAGGCCGGGAGATGAGGTGGTGGTGAAGCCGGAAAATGTTGAATGATGAATGTGAAATGGTGAATGACCATGGATCGTACGCTTGAGCCAGAACTCATGGAAGATCCCGCGCAAGTCCGCGCCTATGCGGCGGCGGATTTTTCACAAGAAAATCAAGGTTTCGTCGATCGTTTCCGCGAATACTTTCCTGATTTTTCCGAGGGGCATGTGCTCGACCTGGGTTGTGGGCCAGGCGATATTCCCATCCGCTTCGCTCGAGCGGTGTCAGGCTGTCGAATTACCGGTATAGACGCATCGGCTCCGATGGTGCAGTTGGCCGACAACGCTGTGCAACAGGCTGGCTTGCCCGGTCGCATCACATTCCGCTGTGAACGATTTCAGGACTTCGCCGGCGCCAATGTCGCCGATGCAGCCATCTCCAATAGCTTGTTGCATCATGTCCCGAACCCCCTGCAGTTTTGGCACAAGCTGCGATTGGCCGTGAAGCCTGGCTCCCCGGTGCTGGTGATGGACTTATTGAGGCCGGAATCGTCGGGACAGGCGCAGGGCATCGTCGATCGGTATGCCTCCGATGCTCCGGATATTCTCAGGAGAGACTTCTATAACTCGCTGCTCGCAGCATTTACGGAAGATGAAATCAGCTCACAGTTGGCGCAGATGAATCTGACGCGCCTGTTGATTGATGTCATCGATGATCGGCATTGGGTGGTCGGCGGAATCATCCATTGAGAAGGATGGTGAAAACGATCCCCAGCTTCGTTCTCGGTCGTTTGAACGCCTCAACGTACCAACCGCGTACGCCTCGGCGTTCAAACTCCCTGCGGCCTTGCTGGATGATCGTTTTGACCATCCTTCTTATGCACGATGCTATTGCAAGCGCTCAACTTGAACGCCTCAGAAAGTCCAAAGCTTTCGACCTGACGGCTATTGCTGAAACTCCTATGGTCGAGGTTCCAGCTGGCGAGTTCGCAATGGGATTGGATGGGGTGCAGGCTTTGGAGGATGAACGCCCCAAGCATCAAGTCTGGCTGCCCGCCTTCTTCATAGATCTCCACGAAGTGACGACGGCGCAGTACGCGGCGTTCCTCGCTGCCGCACACCGTCTCGCGCCTTGGCAATGGAATACGGTCGATCTCACTCAGCATCACGATCGGCCGGTGATTGGCGTGGACTGGTCGGACGCTGATGTCTATTGTCAATGGAAGGGGAAGCGGCTTCCCACTGAAGCGGAATGGGAGAAGTCGGCCAGAGGAACAGATGGTAGGTTGTACCCCTGGGGTAACCGGGCCC
>DATHTZ010000493.1:0-1665 GCA_035462675.1 Nitrospiraceae bacterium
CAGACCAAGGTATGGTGGGCTTCTTGAGCGCCACCCGCATCCCATCGCACGGTGAATGGCCGGCCACCCGGTATTCTCCTGAACGATTGGCTCATCAGCGGATCTGCCGTTCCATCTCGAAGAACCTTGCAGGAGAGTCGCGCGTCGCCGTTGGTCTTCATGGTGAACAGATAGCCACCGATTTTCTCCGGGGGCCTAGTGTGGTAGAGGATGGCCGGCGCGACATCTTCGTCTGCGGCAGGCGTCTCTTTTTTCAGGCGAATCAGCACGCCCAATTCGTAGATGTTAAACCGTTGATCCAGTTGACGCAGCACTGCGCCTGTCGGCCACGTGAACTCATTGATGGAGTTCGGCTGCCACTGTTTTGTTGGCTTGATCTTGTCGAGCCAATAGAACAGCCGGTAATCCTGTTCGCGGACTGTTAGATGAACGGCGGGCTGGCTTTGTAAGTGGAATGCGACCCGAAGCTGATCTGGGAGTTGGATGGCGGGCTCTTGATAATCGACAAGAACGGAAATGAGTTCGATGTCATAGCCGGACACCGGCTTTGGCCTGATGCCTTCGAAGCGATCTCCACGATTTTGGTAATCCAGGTTTGAATCGGCCCAAAGAGACAGGGGCACAATGAGCAACACTATGGAGAGGAAATTTCGCGTGAGCTTGAGCGCCATGGTGGGATCCAAGGGAATGACGACAAATCGGTTGAGACGGCTCCCTCAGCCCGCATTATTCATGAACACTTCTGCTGCAATCGCCGATCCGCTGCTCCGACGAGCCTTCGGTCGGCTGGCTCCCCCCTCGGACCCTCACCGTACTGCACGAGTACGCTTCAGGTCCTCAGGGCTCCGCGCGCCGCTCTCGCGACGCGGCTCAGCGATTTCGCGACGAAGCATCATGAATATTGCGGGCTAATTCGGCGGCAGTATAGCCCAGACGCTTAAGTGAATCTAGCAATGGATGGGAGGCCAAAGGAAGGTGGAAAAATTAGGTGATGGAGCGGTTACTCAGGCTCATAAACTGCGCCACCCGAGCGGGCCACGTCTTCCATCTTGATCTTCTCGGGGTTGAATTTGGCCGTTGCGGTTGCCATTCGATCGAGAGCCTCATCGAACGACAGGGGTGCGGCATCCTTGGGTCGGAACCTGATCGGATTCACTCGCGCGACCACGAAGCTCTTGAGGTAGGGACTCGTCAGACCTTTCGCTTTCAATGCTTCGACTACCTTGACGATCCGATCGTCCAGTGCCAGCAGGGTCTTCGCTCGTTCGCGCCGGAGGTCAATCGCCGCGCGCATCGGTTTCTTCAGAAATTCATCTACCCGTTTCAACACTGGATGATAGGCCCCGCCGCTGAACCTGGGGTGCTCTTCATAACACAGGCCCAGCGTCATAAAGGCCGGTTCCTCGAATTCCAAGGCATAGGTCTCTTCCGTCGCGTCATCGAGCCGTGCCAGTTCCTTATACATACGGATGACTTCAAGGGATTTCTCGCGCAGATTGTGCGCCTTCTCGGTGTTCATCGCGAGAATCTGGTAGGCTGCAGCCGCTTCCGGTACCACAATGGCGACGATGCTCTTCGCCCCCAGCGTTTTCATCGCCGAAAGCCGATGGTTGCCGTTGGGTGTCCAATATTTCGCGGCTTGCTCACTCAGCGGTGCACGCACTG
>DATHTZ010000494.1:0-5574 GCA_035462675.1 Nitrospiraceae bacterium
TGATAGAGCCAGCGCAAAATCTGACCGGTCCGGTAGCGGGGCCATCCGAATTGATGCACGAGTCGGCCAAGCCCTCTTTCATCAAGGGCCAAGAGGTTTGTGGGAGCTGTCCGTGATGGGAGGGCGTATTTTTTTTGGCGCATGAGCGCAGCCTACCACAGCCTCAAAAAGTGGAACAAGGTACAGAATATATCCGGCTCTGCTGGCAACAGGAGAGGCACACTGCTATATATTGTACAGATCAGGAGGAAGACGACGGGTGTACGACTATCTCCATCAATGGACCATACGCAATCTGCTCCTTGCCGCCTGTATTGGCTTCTGTGGGTTTGCGCTATTTTCCGGCCGGGCATCCGCCGGTCCTTCTTCCCCTTCGATGTCGGGTTACAGCGGCCTGTGTGAGAGAGAGGAAGATTGCTTTCAGGCCGCTGCAATGCCGAAGGAACGGGTCGGCAAGGCCCTCAATAAAGAGCAAGTCTTGTTGCTCAAGCTTGATCGACTGCAACGGGTGATGGAGCGATTCCCTGCCACAGTCTGGGCCAAGCGCGCAGGATTGCTGTCAGGAGTGTTGCTTCTTGAACGGAATCCTGCTGTGGCGATTCAATTTCTCCGTGCGGGACAGCGAGACTTTCCGATCTTGGATGACTATATCCGACTTTGGATGGGGGAAGCATTGTTGAACCTTGGAGACGCCAAGCAGGCAGCGGACATGTTCGAGAGCATTCGGCAGGCGGTGCCTGACTCCTTCCTGCTGACCAAGGCTGCCTATCGGGCAGGGGAGGCGTGGTATCAGGCGTCGAGTTGTCCGGAAGCGGCGGCGTGGTTTGCAAAAGCTGTGGAACTGAATGATAAGGAGCCGGGGACTCCCCTGGCGCTGCTTCGTCGAAGCGCCTGCCAATTGCAAGACAACCACGTACGGGAAGGCCGGGAGACCTTGATGCAGCTCTGGGTTCGGTTTGCATACAGTGCAGAAGCGAAACAAGCAGAAGCGCTACTGATATCGAATCTTGGTGGTGAGCATTGGGTGGTTCAGCCGAGCGAGCGGCTTGCCCGGGCTCAGGCATATCTTGGACAATCCTTCCATGTCGAGGCAATCGAAGAACTCCGAAAGTTTCTTGCGGCTGATCCGAAGTCGCCCCGGCGTGCCGAGGCGAAGTTGAAGCTTGGGATCGCGCAGGTACGGCTGAAACAGTATGACGAAGCCCGAGAGACGTTCCGTGCATTGGTAAAAGACGGGGGAATGGAATCCCACGAAGCATCAGTCTGGCTGGCCCGTGTCTATCTTCGGCAAGGGCAGGGAGACAAGTTGTTGGAGCTCGCCCGCACGCTGCCGACTTCTTCGCTCTCTGCGGAACAGAAGGGCCAGATTACTTTGTTCGGAGGAATGTGGTTGGAGGATCAGGGTCGCTTTGAGGACGCGATTGTACAGTACCGACAGGCGGCAAAGGTTGGAGAGCCGGTGTCTCAGCGTGCCGAGGCACGCTGGCGAGTTGGTTGGGTGTACTACCGTATGGCGCGCTATAGTGAGGTGGGTGATGAGCTCCGTCCGCTCGTCGATCAGCACGATTACGATTTCGAACCACAGGCGCTCTATTGGATGGCGCGGGCGGCTGAATTGAGCCAGCAACCCCATGCTCGTGATGTGTATGTCCAACTCTGCCAACGATACGTCTATACCTATTATTGCCAGCTGGCTCGGGAACGAATCGATATCACGTTGCCGGAGTCTCTTGCCGCAGAATCGATCTCGGCGACTGCCCTGGTGAACGGTGGTTCGCCTGCGGATGGTGAGGCCACACGTTCGGTGTCTGCCAGGGCCGAAATCGGGCAGCAGTCGGCCTATCGTCGAGCCATCGAGCTCAAGACGCTGGGGTTGGACTCGGATGCTGCGCGAGAGTTGGCGGGGTTGACCGAACGCTATAGCCGAGATCCTGACGTCCTCATGGCGCTTGCGACAATGTTGAACGAGGTTGGTGCCTACCACCATGCGCTGCGACTCGCGAGGGCCAGATTCAAAGATAAATTGGAGCGAACCGGCGGTATCGTGGACCCGTCGCTGTGGAAGGTGGCCTATCCGACAGGTCTCCTTCCCACGATCAAGGGACGAGGTGTGAATGGTGTTGATCCCTATCTGGTGGCGGCGATCATTCGAGAAGAGAGTCAGTACGATTGGCAAGCCGTGTCGCGGGTTGGTGCGATTGGCCTGATGCAGGTGATGCCGGGAACCGCAAATAATGTGGCGCAAAAACTCGGACTTCCCGCGGTCGGGCGGGATGATCTCTTTGATCAAGAGACGAATATTCAGATTGGGGTCCGCTACGTCGAGCAGTTACTCGAACAGTTTTCTGGGAATGTTGCGCTCACCATTGCCTCATACAATGCTGGGCCAATGGTTGTCGGAAACTGGGTTGCGCTGCACCCTGGACGAAGTCAGGATGAGTTCATCGAATTGATCCCGTACCAGGAAACGCGGCAATATGTGAAACGCGTACTGCGCAGCTACCGAGAATATATACGGCTAGACAAGGCCTCTTGATGGCTATTCTTGACAAGATCTAGACAAGTTTCTATAGTGCACCACAACCTGTAGGGGCTCTTAAGGAAGAGAGTGAGGGGATGGCACTTGATCGATTGGACGCGCTAGAAAGTCGTATTAGAGATCTGGTGAAGCTTGTTCAAGAACTGAAGAAAAGGAATGCAGCGATTGAAGAAGAATTAAAGGTTGTTCGACAACGACTTGCGGAGAAAGATGATGCGAATCGGCGGTGGGAGCAAGAGCGTGTCGATATCAAGTCACGTATAGAAAGAGTTCTCACCGACATCGAATTGTTGGAGTGCCTAGAAGAACGTAAGGAGGTGGCTCGTGACTAAGACCATTGACGTGGAAATCTATGGCCAACGGTACGCGATTCGTGGTGAGGCGGACGAAGGGGATGTCCGGCGTCTCGCGAGCTTTGTCGATGGCCAGATGCGCCATCTCGCGGAAGGGATGAATACGACGACCCCTTCCAAGCTTGCCGTACTGACTGCCCTCAACTTGGCCCATCAGTTGTTTGAGCTCGAACGGAAGCGTGCTCAAGGTGAGGCGGATGTCGAGCGACGGATGAAGTCCCTCATGGAGTCGATTGAGGAGCAGGTGCCGACCTCGCTCTTTCGGTAGATTCAACTTGCAAAAGGCGTTCCCCTTTGTTATCGTCCTTATGAGTGTGTGTTGGGACGCAGAAGATCCTACTTAGGGATATGATGAGTTCATGCTAGAACCGGTTTAGTAGTGATCCTGGTGTACGATGCAATCAGAGCGGAATGAATGTGGGTTCTTGATGCTGGAGAAATTGAGGCAGTTAAAGTCTGCGCAAGGGTTCATATACTTTATGTATAGCCTCTTGGAGATGTTGGGCAAGGTTATGGAGTTCATGCTGCCGTCGGGGAGTGCGGTCTGCGGAAACAGCCAGCGGCTGCTTCCGGTTCGTGTACTGAATCCTCTCATTCAGATAAGATCGTACCGACGTCAATGGGCTTCGTGGGATCTATCTCGCACAGAATGTACCCATCATCTCAATCCAGCAAAGCATCCATTCCCGACGAGTCCGTACTCCGAGTAGGTCTGTAGACCGCGTTTTTGGCTGTCCTCTTTCTAGTCTCTCATCTTTCCACTGTGTCCCCTCGCATTCAAGACCATTGAATAACCTTGTATCAAACGAGGCTGGGAAGCAGGATTCTTCTCGTCTCGCACTGTAAGGGGGGGGCTACATGTCAACCTCAATTATTGCCTATCTGTTGACAGGACTCATAGGAGGGCTGCTCGGGATCGGCCTCTTTGAGCTGATCCGCCGTTCATCGAGCGTCACGAAGAAAGCACAGCAAGAGGAGCAAGCCCGCCAGGTTTTACAGAACGCTCAGCGGGAGGCAGAGAACGTCATCAAAGAGGCGAAGCTGGAAGCAAAAGACCTTCTGTTGCGATCGAAAGAGGAGCTGGAGAAGGAGCAGAAGGTCAAGATGGCCGAGTTTGCGACTGTCGAAAAACGCTTGATTCAGCGGGATGAAACCATCGAAAAACGAATCAGTGTGATAGACAAGCGGGATAGCGAGGCTCAGAAGCGAGATCAAGACTTCGCGAAGCGAGAAGAGAGGCTATTGGTTAAGGAAGCAGCTTGTGCTCGTGTGGAGAAAGAGCATCGTGAAGCATTGGAGCGCATTGCGGGGATCACGGCTGAGGAGGCAAAGAAGCAGCTTATTCAAGAAATGGAAAGTCAGGCACGGCTTGAGGCCGTTGGACATGCTAAGCGGACATTGGAAGAGGCGCGGGAGAATGCAGAGCGGGAAGCGCGCGAGATCATTACTAATTCGATTCAACGGGTGGTGCGTGATTATGTGTCCGAGTCCACGATTTCTGTGGTACCGATTCCGAACGACGCGATGAAGGGACGGATCATTGGGCGGGAAGGGCGTAACATCCGTGCGATCGAAGCCGCGACCGGAATCGATCTGATCATCGATGAGACGCCTGAAGCCGTTATCGTGTCGGGTTTCGACCCGCTACGCCGCGAGATCGCCAAGGTCTCGCTCGAACGGTTGATGCATGACGGGCGAATTCATCCGACGCGGATCGAGGAGATTGTCGAAAAAGTCAAAGTCGATATTGATAAACTCATGTATGACGAGGCCGAGAAAATCATCTTTGATTTGGGGCTCTCGGATTTTCACCCGGAGTTGATCAAGGTCCTCGGTCGGCTCAAGTACCGGACCAGCTACGGACAAAATAATCTCTATCATTCGCGTGAAGCTGCGTATATTTGCGGGATTATGGCGTCGGAGCTTGGTCTTGACGTGAAGTTGGCGAGGCGGGGCGCGTTGCTACACGACATCGGGAAAGCCGTCAGTCATGAAGAAGAGGGCCCGCATGCCATGCTAGGCGCTGAGATTGCCAAGAAGTACGGCGAGAGTGAGAAAATTGTGAATGCCATTGCAGGGCATCACGAACAAGTGGAGCCGATCTGTCCGGAATCGGTATTGGTCGCTGCAGCTGAAGCATTGTCTGCGGCCAGGCCTGGAGCTAGACGGGAGGCATTGGAGACCTATGTGAAGCGGCTGGAGAAACTGGAGTCGTTGGCTACGACTATCAAAGGGGTGCAGAAGGCCTATGCCATTCAAGCAGGCCGAGAAATCCGCGTCATCGTCCGACAGGAAGACATTACCGATGCCGAGTCGTTCCAACTGTCTCGGGATTTGGCAAAGAAAATTGAGCAGGAGCTGACCTATCCCGGTACAATTCGAGTAACGGTGATTCGTGAGAGTCGGTATGTGGAGTACGCCAAGTGAAGGTTCTCTTCATTGGAGATATCTTCGGAGAGCCGGGTCGCCGTGCGCTGGCTCGGGCTGTTCCGCGTCTCGTGGCCCAGCGACAAATCGACATCGTGATCGGGAATGGAGAGAACGTAGCCGGCGGGTTTGGTATCACACCGGAGTTGGCAGAAGAGCTGTTCGACCTCGGCCTCGCGGTGATTACGACTGGAAATCATGCCTGGGATAAGAAGGAAATTCTCGACTATTTTCCCCGAGAGCCACGACTACTTC
>DATHTZ010000495.1:0-4578 GCA_035462675.1 Nitrospiraceae bacterium
GGGCTCAGGCCAATGACCGGGCTTCTCGGCTGCTGGCTAGAGGCGGTGGGCGTCACGGTGAGCGTCACGGGGACCGTCACCGAATGGGCTCCGGTAGGCCAAAGTGTGACGTGCGCAGTGTAGGTGCCGGCCGTCAGGGCGCCGGGGGTTGCGCCAATGGTTACGGCGCCAGTTCCTGTGCCCGTGCCCGGCGTATGCCACAGCCAGGCGGCGTCATGACTGACGCCCCAGCGCACCGTGCCGCCCCCCGTGTTATGGATGGTCAAGGTCTGAGCTGCAGGATTACCGCCCCCCTGGTGCGCCGTAAAGGCCAGATGCGTGGGGCTCAGGCCAATGACCGGGCTTGTCAGCTGCTGGGCGGAGGCGGCGGGAATAGGCTGGAACAGTGACACTGAAATTGTCATGAGGCCCAATGAGATCGCGTAAATTACGATGTGATGCTGGCGTATTGCTTGGCGCATGCACTCCTCCGTATGAATTACTCAACCAGCCACAGCACAAATTTATTGAAGTGCGTTCGTTAGCAAGTACTGGCGGCAATCCAATCGAGCCAATGAGGGAGTACCGGTTTGGGCTATGGACTGCCAGCGGCGTTTGGGGTGAGCTAAGCAAGAGCAATGCCTTTGGTTAGGACACACAAATAAGGGGCACTTAGGTTCAAATCGATTTGTCAAAACAAGAGTTTGGAGTATCCATCTGTCAAAATGTTACGTAAGGATGAAGCGAGGCAGGTGCAAAAGGCGCAGGTCACATTCGATGATTTTGAACATATAATGTTCGAGATTCAGCATTAATCATAAAATATTGAAAAAATGAATTTTACGTTCAGTGCAAAGTCGTTCGCCAGGAACTCGGCAAGAGTATTAGGTTTCTAGATGGTACGGTAATAGTGGTGCTCTATTACCCTTGGAGGCTGAACAGTGGGGAAACAGGCGGTGAATATTCACGCACGATGGAAAAATGATTTGCACGCAGTGAGTCAGAAAAAGAGGATAGCCCTCGCTCGGTGTCTTGTCTGTAGCGATATGTTTTGGAGGTTGGGTGAATATGTTCTGCTACAATGAACAGGTGCCGCGCTGACCTCGCGTAACTTCGTTGACGGAAACGCGGCATTCTGCCATTCTGATCACAACTGACGGAGGAGTTTATGCCTCACGCGAAAGGGCGAAAGATTGCAGTGGTGGGTCTTGGCTACGTGGGTCTACCAATCGCTGTCGCATTCGGGAAGCGGCAGCGCGTGATTGGTTTTGATATCAACAAGGCAAAGATTGCGGAGTTGCAGAAGGGCCTTGACCGGACCGGTGAAGTGTCTGATGCGGATCTGAAAGCCACTGACGTTCACTACACATATCAGCCCAGCGATCTCAAGGCGGCAGATTTCATCATCGTCGCCGTACCTACGCCGATTAATGAAGCTCTTCAGCCGGATTTGACGGCTCTTCGCACATCATCCGAACTGATCGGGACAAATCTTTCACCTGGAACGATTGTGGTCTTCGAGTCGACGGTCTACCCTGGAGCCACTGAGGAAGTGTGCCAGCCTATTCTTGAGCAGGCTTCCGGGATGAAGTGTGGAGTGGACTTTAAGCTCGGGTATTCCCCTGAGCGCATCAATCCAGGCGACAAAGAGCATACGCTGGAAACAATCATCAAGGTTGTGTCAGCCCAAGATGACGCGTCGCTGGAGATTGTTGCCAACACCTACGAACTCGTGGTCAAGGCAGGGATTCATCGGGCTTCGAGCATCAAGGTTGCTGAAGCTGCAAAGGTGATTGAAAATACCCAGCGGGATTTGAACATTGCATTGATGAATGAGTTGGCGCTCATTTTTCACCGCCTCGGGATCGACACCAAGTCAGTCTTGGAGGCCGCGGGAACCAAATGGAACTTTCTCAAATTTTCCCCAGGATTGGTTGGAGGGCATTGCATCGGGGTTGATCCCTACTATTTGACGAGCAAAGCTGAGTCGGTGGGCTATCATCCTCAGGTGATTCTCGCTGGTAGACGTATCAATAATGGAATGGGAAAGTTTATTGCTGAACAGACGATGAAGCGGTTGAGTGAGTTGGCTAGACCGGTCAAGGATCTTAGAGTGGCCGTCCTGGGTCTCACGTTTAAAGAGAATGTGCCGGATTTGCGAAATAGCAGGGTGCCGGACATTATTCGCGAATTGCGAGAGTATGGGGTCCAAGTCCTGGTGCATGATCCAATTGCGCAAGCGGAAGAGGCGGTCGAAGAGTACGGTATACATTTGAGCAAGTGGGACGATCTTAAAGATATCGACGGAGTGATTGTGGCAGTTGCGCATCGTCGGTATGCGAATATGGGGTTGCCGAAGCTGCTCAAACCTCTCCGCAGTCAACGGGAGGGCGTGGTGATTGATGTGAAATGTCTGCTTGATCAGGCGAAATTGCCTAAGACGCTCAAGTACTGGCGTTTATAAGGGGTAGCAGGCCGTTTTGCTCTTCGTTCTACACGAGCGTCTTCCCGGTAGTTTGAGATGAATGGAACTGCGAGAGGCCGACCTGTTTACACTGGAGAATTTGTAGTGGCTTTACTTGATCGCATAGAAGCGTTGTCCTCATACGTGTAGTCTCGCGGTCGCTTGTCCACGCTGTTTGGGGCAGGCGGCTCCAGTTGTTTGGACAACCTGTTCCGTTACTCCTTCTCGTACGTCACGATCCCCAAAGCCGTTCCACACGCATAATGTCCCGCCCGCCGCCGGTGCTGTCCATACTGATCTGGATGCCATGGCCTTCTGGGTCGTCTCGATACAGAAGTCGATGGTCACGGTGTTGGACTGCCGCCACGACAAGACCCGGCGGCCCACCCAGTCTATTATGACGAATAGAAAAACGAACCCTCGTTGTTTCGGGCTGAAGCACTGATGTCCGCGGTCCCCATTCGTGATTAGAATGGCTGATCGTTAACTGACGGAGTAGGTGGGGATAGATCCGACGCGACGGGTGCCGTGTGTGAGTGTTGAGTTTGTAAAACAGGGCAGGAATCCTCATCCGCTCCATCAGCGTGGACACACAGCGGTAATCGACCTGCCACGCTTCGCGTTGGAGCATCTTGAGATCCTATGCTGCGGCCGTGGCCCACGGCGTTCTGTCAAATACCAGGGCGGCGGTAGCTGTCCAGTTGCGGTGTCCGTTCTGAAAGCCAGTTCGGATGTACAGCAAAATGTTCAGCCTGTTCTTCCAGTGTTGTGTTTCTCAGAATCGCGGCCAAGGCCACTTGGGCCTTGAATCCTGGTGTGCGATTCTTTCGCGTTATTTCCATGCGCGTGCTCCTCTGTTGGCCCTGCTCCGGACGGCGCGGGGTGAACAAGACGAGGACGTATCGGCCTGTCCGAACTTCCTGAACCATCTCTCCCTGGAAAAACGACGGCAAGTTATGTACTCTAACGACACGCGTTCAGAACCTCATTGCGTATTGGAATCAAAGTAGATTGATTGTGCTAGAAGGCTCTTTCCCGAATCCTGAGACAGTTCCTGATCATGATGAGGCCTTGTCTTTAGAAGAGCATATTCTTCAACCCCCAGCTAGCGCCGCAAACATAATGAGCCGCTGTAGAAGGGTTTCCACCGAACCCAGAAAGGAAATCCCTCATGCACGAACCCACCATCCCCCCACCACTCTCATCTGTAGATATCCAACCCCCTACGGACCAAACAGATTGGTGGTGAACTCATGCGCACCCTCATAATACGCCTCCTCCTCGCGAGTCTCTTATGGCTTGGGACTGCTCCCGTGTATGCGACGCCGGCAGACCCTCACGCGTCTCCGGCCACCGTGGCACTCCACAATTATCTCACGAACCTACCGAATCAGCCTGACCATCGGCTTATCAGCGGACAGTGGGGCGATTGGCGTGGGATGGAAGCAAGGGCGTTGGCTCGACAGGAGAGGATTCATGATCGTACGGGCCACTACCCGGGCCTGTGGGGGAATACTGCCTGGAACACGACGAAGCCACCGACCCTCCCACAGACCTTCAACTTAACCCCGACGACTATTACGAATACTATTAATTGGTGGAAACAAGGGGGGTTAGTGGACATTGATGGATTTCTTCCAAATCCTTCAACTGGTGGAGATCCTAATGACCTGACCATCACCGAGAGCTATGCCGACATCTACACCGAGAATGGGAATGCAACGAACGTCAATTTTAAGGCAACGCTTGACCAGTTGGCCGGAGGCCTTCAGCCATTGGAGGATGCGGGCGTGGTGGTGCTGTTTCGTCCCTTTATGGAGATGAACGGCAATTGGTTTTGGTGGGGAGCGAACGGAGATAACTCGCAATTTATTGCCCTTTGGCAGTACACCTTCCATTACCTGACCCAGACCAAAGGATTGCACAACCTGCTCTTCGTCTTTGCACCATTTCGCGAGCAAGGCACGTCCGTCATGATGAAGTACCCAGGCGACAGCTATGTCGATATTGTCGGAGCAGATATCTACGATTATGCAGCCAAGGGGGGAGAGATCTTCAACTACGATGAACTCGTAGCGACAGGGAAACCGTTTGCCTTGACGGAGTTTGGAGCGCCTCACTATGGGAATAATCCG